>NZ_JBOY01000032.1:0-34855 GCF_000647775.1 Pseudomonas sp. RL
CTCCGACGACTGGCACCGTGCCCACCTGTACAACCCGCGCAACGTCGTGCCCGAATCGAAGATGCCCTCCTACCCCTGGCTGGTGGAGAACCGTCTCGATGGCAAGGACACCGCCACCAAGATGGAAGCACTGCGCACCCTGGGTGTGCCGTACACCGACGAGGACATCGCAGGCGCCAAGGCAGCCGTGAAGGGCAAGACCGAAATGGACGCCCTGGTGGCCTACCTGCAAGTGCTCGGCACCTCCCTCTCGAACAAACGGTAACGCACTATGGATATCGGACTCATTCGCGGCCTGGGCACCCTGGTCGTCTTCATCGCCTTCATCGGCGTGGTTCTCTGGGCTTACAACAGCAAGCGCAGGAAGAGCTTCGACGAAGCGGCCAACCTGCCCTTCGCCGACGAAGAGTCCGAACCCAAGAAGCGCGACGAAGAAGCTTCCCGGAGTAACAAAGAATGACCAGTTTCTGGAGTTGGTACATCAGCATCCTCAGCCTCGGCACCATCGCCGCGCTGACCTGGCTGCTGTTCGCCACCCGCAAGGGCCAGCGCCCCGACAACGTCGAGGAAACCACCGGCCACAGCTACGATGGCATCGAAGAGTACGACAACCCGCTGCCGCGCTGGTGGTTCATGCTGTTCGTGGCCACCATCATCTTCGCCCTGGGCTATCTAGTGCTCTACCCGGGCCTGGGCAACTACAAGGGCATCCTGCCCGGCTATGAAGATGGCTGGACCGGCGTGAACCAGTGGAAGAAGGAAATGGCCAAGGCCGACGAGCAATACGGCCCGCTGTTCGCCAAGTACGCCGCCATGCCGCTGGAGGAAGTCGCCCAGGACGAGCAGGCCCTGAAGATGGGCAGCCGCCTGTTCGCCTCCAACTGCTCGGTGTGCCATGGCTCCGACGCCAAGGGCTCCTATGGCTTCCCGAATCTCACCGACAACGACTGGCTGTACGGTGGTGATCCGGAAACCATCAAGACCACCATCCTGCACGGCCGCCAGGCCGCAATGCCGGCCTGGAAAGACGTGATCGGCGAAGAAGGCGTCAAGAACGCCGCCGCCTACGTGCGCAGCCTGGCCGACCTGAAGCAGCCGGAAGGAATCGCCGTGGACCTTGCCGCAGGTCAAAAGATCTACCAGACCAATTGCGCAGTATGTCACGGCCCCGACGGCAAGGGCTTGCAGGCCATGGGCGCTCCGAACCTGACCGACCGCGTATGGTTGTACGGTTCCAGCTTCGCCCAGGTCCAGCAGAGCATCCGTCACGGTCGTAACGGCCAGATGCCCGCTCAGGAAGCCTTCCTGGGCAATGACAAGGTGCACCTGCTGGCCGCCTACGTGTACAGCCTGTCGCAGCAAGCTGCTGACGCTCAATAAGAAAAATACTTTCGGTGCGACCCGGGGTCGCACCGAAAGCGCATACATCAGGCGTACCATTGGCAGCAGGCCAAATGATTCCATCCGACAACGCATCGGCTGGAGCCCCACCCCGCAAAGTGGTACCTGATGATGAGTGAGCAGATCCCCGTTCGTGACGTGACACCCGCCAAAGGTGAAAACGTCGACCTCTACGCCAAACGCGAGAAGATCTACACCCGAGCGTTCACCGGCGTGTTCCGCAACATCCGCCGCTTCGGCGGTGCGTTCCTCTTCATTCTGTTCTTCGGCACGGTCTGGCTGAACTGGGATGGTCGTCAGGCCGTCTGGTGGGACCTGCCCGAGCGCAAGTTCCACGTCTTCGGTGCCACCTTCTGGCCCCAGGACTTCATGCTGCTGTCGTGGCTGCTGATCATCTGTGCCTTCGGCCTGTTCTTCATCACCGTGTTCGCCGGCCGCGTCTGGTGCGGCTACACCTGCCCGCAGAGCGTGTTCACCTGGGTGTACATGTGGGCGGAAAAGGTCACCGAGGGCGACCGCAACCAGCGCATGAAGCTGGACAAGGCGCCGATGAGCGCCAACAAGCTGCTGCGCAAGGTGGCCAAGCACGCCATCTGGGTGGCCGTCGCCGTGCTGGTGGCCATCACCTTCGTCGGCTACTTCACCCCGATCCGCCAACTGGTTCCCGATCTGCTCAGCCTCAACGTCGACGGCTGGGCCGCCTTCTGGATCGGCTTCTTCACCCTGGCCACCTACGGCAGCGCCGGCTTCCTGCGCGAGCAGGTGTGTATCTACATGTGCCCCTACGCCCGCTTCCAGAGCGTGATGTTCGACAAGGACACGCTGATCGTTTCCTACGACGCCAACCGTGGCGAAAAGCGTGGTCCGCGCAAGAAGGGCGCCGATTATCAGGCCCAGGGCCTGGGTGACTGCATCGATTGCACGGTATGCGTGCAGGTCTGCCCGACCGGCATCGACATCCGCAACGGCCTGCAGATCGAGTGCATCAGTTGCGCGGCCTGCATCGACGCCTGCGACAGCATCATGGACAAGATGGGCTACCCGCGTGGCCTGATCAGTTACACCACCGAGCACAACCTGTCCGGGCAGAAGACGCATCTGCTGCGTCCGCGCCTGGTCGGCTATGCCGTGGCACTGCTGGTCATGATGGGCCTGTTCTCCTGGGCGCTCACCGCCCGCCCGCTGGTGCAGATCGACGTCCTCAAGGACCGCGTGCTGTACCGCGAGAACGAGGAAGGCAACATCGAGAACGTCTACACCCTGAAGATCATGAACAAGGCGCAGGTCGACAAATCCTTCGTGATCGAAGTCGACGGCCTGCCGGGCCTGGCGTTCGAGGGTCGCCAGCAAGTGCAGGTGGCCGCCGGAGAGGTGCTGTCCATCCCCGCCGAGCTGTCCATCGAACCGGAGAAGCTGCCGTCCAGCACCAACAACATCGTCTTCCGCGTCAAGGCAACGGACGATCAGACCATCCACAACGAGGCCGAGAGCCGTTTCATCGGCCCGACCATTCGCTAAGTAAGGTTCCGCATGCAGTCGAAAACCGAAAGTCGTTGGTACCAGGAGTTCTGGGCCTGGTTCGTCATTGCCATCCTGGCGTTCGCCGTGGTTCTGGGTCTCGGCCTGCTGACCTTCGCGACGATGAACCCCGACGTCCCGGTGGTGGCCAACTACTACGACGTCGGCAAGGGCATCAATGCCTCGCTGGAGCGTGAAAAGCTGGCCAAGAAGCTGAACCTCTCGGCCACCCTGACCCTGGACGACGAGACCGGTACCGCCAACCTGCAGCTGGTGGGCTTCAGCAACCCGCAGCAGCTGGAACTGAACCTGATCTCGCCGACCCAGGCCGAAAAGGATCGCCGCGTCATCCTGCAACCGAAGGGTGACGGCCTCTACCAGGGCTTCCTGCAGGACAGCGTGTCCGGCCGCCGCTTCGTCGAGCTGCTGGGTCAGGAAGGTGGCCAACCCTGGCGCCTGTATGTGGAGAAGGAAGTGATCCCGGGACAACCGCTCACGCTGGAAAACTGATTCCGCCCCGATGAGCAGTCCCGTTCCCTGCTTCCACTGCGGCTTGCCGGTTCCCGCCGGCAGCCGCTTTGTCGCGCCCGTTCTGGGCGAAAGCCGCGAATTCTGCTGTCCGGGCTGCCAGGCGGTGGCCGAAGCCATCGTTGGCGGCGGCCTGGAGAGCTACTACCGCCACCGCAGCGAACCCTCGGCCAACCCCGAAGCGCTGCCCCAGGTGCTCACCGACGAACTGGCGCTCTACGACCGCGCCGAGGTGCAGCAGCCCTTCGTGCAGCACGAAGGCGAGCTGGCGGAAACCACCCTGCTGGTCGAAGGCATCAGCTGCGCCGCCTGCGGCTGGCTGATCGAGAAACACCTGCGCGGCCTGCCGGCGGTGGCCGAGGCGCGCCTGAACCTCTCCAACCATCGCCTGCAGGTACGCTGGTCCGACAGCCAGGTGCCGCTCAGCGAACTGCTGCAGAGCCTGCGGCGCATCGGCTACGCGGCCCACCCCTACCGTCCCGACCGCGCGGCCGAGACGCTGGCCGAGGAAAACCGCCGCGCCCTCAAGCAGATCGGCGTGGCCGGCCTGCTGTGGTTCCAGGTGATGATGGCCACCATGGCCACCTGGCCGGAGTTCAACCTCGACCTGTCGCACAGCTTCCATGTGATCCTGCGCTGGACCGCGCTGATCCTCACCACCCCGATTGTCTTCTACTGCTGCGGCCAGTTCTTCCGTGGCGCGCTGCGCGACCTGCGCACGCGGCACCTGACCATGGATGTCTCGGTATCGCTGGCCATCGGCGGCGCCTACCTGGCCGGCATCTGGTCGACGCTGACCGGCGAAGGCGAACTCTATTTCGATGCCGTGGGCATGTTCGCCCTGTTCCTGCTCGCCGGCCGCTACCTGGAACGCCGCGCCCGCGAGCGCACGGCGGCGGCCACCGCGCAACTGGTCAACCTGCTGCCGGCGTCCTGCCTGCGCCTGGATGAACAGGATCAGTCGCAGCGCATCCTGCTCAGCGAGCTGCGCATCGGCGACCGCGTGCAGGTACAACCCGGCGCTCTGCTGCCCGCCGACGGACGCATCCTCAGCGGCCAGTCGAGCGTTGACGAATCCCTGCTCACCGGCGAATACCTGCCGCAGCCGCGCGGCGTCGGCGACAGTGTCACCGCCGGCACCCTGAACGTCGAAGGCCCGCTGACCGTCGAAGTGCAGGCGCTAGGCGACGACACTCGGCTGTCCGCCATCGTGCGCCTGCTGGAGCGCGCGCAGAGCGAGAAACCGCGCCTGGCCGAACTGGCCGACCAGGTCGCCCACTGGTTCCTGATCGGCGTGCTGCTGGCGGCCGCCGTGGTCGGCCTGGTCTGGTGGCAAATCGACAGTGACCGGGCCTTCTGGATCGTGCTGGCCCTGCTGGTCGCCACCTGCCCGTGCGCCCTTTCGCTGGCCACGCCGACCGCCCTCACCGCCGCCACCGGCAGCCTGCACAAGCTCGGTCTGCTGCTCACCCGGGGCCACGTGCTGGAAGGGCTGAACCAGATCGACACGGTGATCTTCGACAAGACCGGTACGCTGACCGAGGGGCGCCTGACCCTGCGCGGCATCCACCCGCTGCGCGAGCTGGATGCCGACCAGTGCCTGGCGCTGGCCGCCGCCCTGGAGAACCGCTCCGAACACCCCATCGCCAAAGCTTTCGGCCGCGCCGCCCAGGCCGCCGAGCAGGTCGACAGCCACCCCGGACTGGGCCTGGAAGGCGTGGTCGAACAGCGCCGCCTGCGCATCGGCCAGCCGGATTTCGTCAGCGCCCTCGCCGGCCAGCCCGCGCCGGCGATTCCTGGCGACCACGGCCAGTGGCTGCTGCTCGGTGACGAACAGGGCCCGCTGGCCTGGCTGGTGCTGGATGATCGCCTGCGCGACGATGCTCCGGCCCTGCTGGACGCTTGCCGCGCCCGCGGCTGGCGCATCCTGCTGCTGTCCGGCGACAGCTCGCCGATGGTCGGCGAGATCGCCCGCCAGCTCGGCATCGAGGACGCCCGTGGCGGCTTGACGCCGGACGACAAGCTCGCCGTGCTCAAACAGCTGCATGCCGAAGGCCGCAAGGTACTGATGCTGGGCGATGGGGTGAACGACGTGCCGGTGCTGGCCGCCGCCGACATCAGCGTGGCCATGGGCTCGGCCACCGACCTGGCCAAGACCAGCGCCGACGCGGTGCTGCTGTCCAACCGCCTGGACAGCCTGACCCGCGCCCTACCCGTGGCGCGCCGCACCCGGCGGATCATCATCGAGAACCTCAGCTGGGCAATGCTGTACAACGGCCTTATCCTGCCCTTCGCCGCCGTCGGCTGGGTCACGCCGGCGTGGGCCGCGCTGGGCATGTCCATCAGCTCGCTGCTGGTGGTGGTCAACGCCCTGCGCCTGGCCCGCCTGCCTGCCGAAGCTGCCCACTGAGCGCTCTCTACCGGAGGTATCCCATGGCCGCCCTGTACTACATGATTCCCGTGGCCGTCATCGTGGTCGGCCTGGCCATCTGGCTGTTCTTCTGGGCCGTCAACAGCGGCCAGTACGACGACCTGGACAGCCCGGCCCACAGCATCCTGTTCGACGATGACGACCCCAACCACAAGGCCGGGGTCGAGAAGGCGGATCAGGATGCCGGCAAGGATCAGGACAAGCCCAGTGCCTGAACTCGCGCCGCAACTGATTTCCGCATTCATCCTCGGCCTGCTGGGCGGTGGGCACTGCCTGGGCATGTGTGGCGGCCTGATGGGCGCGCTGACCCTGGCCATCCCGCCGGAACAGCGCGGCCGCCGCCTGCAACTGCTGCTGGGCTACAACCTCGGTCGCGTCCTCAGCTACGCCGCTGCCGGCCTGCTGCTCGGCCTGGGCGGTTGGGCGCTGGCCAACAGCCCGGCGGCCACCGCCATGCGCGTGGTCGCCGCGCTGCTGCTGGTCGCCATGGGCCTGTACCTGGCCGGCTGGTGGAGCGGGCTGACGCGTATCGAGGCGCTGGGCAAGGGCCTCTGGCGTTTCATCCAGCCGCTGACCCGGCGCTTCATGCCGGTGCATGGCCTGCCGCAGGCGCTGACGCTGGGCGCCCTGTGGGGCTGGCTGCCCTGCGGGCTGGTGTATAGCACCCTGCTGTGGGCGGCCAGCCAGGGCGATGCCCTGGACAGCGCGCTGCTGATGCTCGCCTTCGGCCTGGGCACCTGGCCGGTGCTGCTGGCCACCGGCCTGGCCGCGGAGCGCATCACCGCCCTGCTGCGCCGCCGTGGCGTGCGCATCGCCGGCGGCCTGCTGGTCATCCTGTTTGGCCTGTGGACCCTGCCCGGACCGCACCAGGACTGGCTGATGGGCCATGGCGGCCAGCATCAGCAGCACGCGCCGGCCCGGTAGGGCGACACGACAGTTGCGGTCCTACCGCACCTACAACAGCCAGTCGATCGGCAGCCAGGACAGCACCCGCACTGCGGCACGCTTGAGTAGGCCGCTGTTCGGCTCCCGGGTATAGACCCGCTGTTGCGGCCCCGCCTGCTCCTGCCAGTACAGCCGTCCCGCCTCGTCGAGCCGGACCCGGTAGGCATTGGCGGGCACCGCCTGTTCGAAGGCCGAACGGATCTGCTCCGCCAGACGTGGACTATCAATCACCAGACCCAGCTCGGTGTTGAGGTGGCTTGAGCGCGGATCGAAGTTGAACGAACCGACAAACAGCCGCTGCCCGTCCACCGCAAAGGTCTTGGCATGCAGGCTGGAGCCTGAGCTACCGAAGGGCCCGCCTTTCGGCGGCGGCTCGTGGTCCGGGGCAGTACGACGCATCTCGTACAGCTCCACGCCGGCCTGCAACAGCGCCTTGCGCCATTTGGCGTAGCCGGCGTGCACCGGCGCCACGTCGGTGGCATCCAGCGAGTTGGTCAGCACCCGCACATCGATGCCCTGCGCCGCCATCGCCGCAAACGCCTCCACGCCACTGCGGGTCGGAACGAAATAAGGCGACACCAGCTGAAGATGCTGCTGGGGCGTACCGAGGATTTCCTTCAACTGGTGCGGCAAGAGCGCCTCGCGGGGCGCCAGGCCGAGCCCCTTGGCCGGGTCGTCGCTGACCAGCCGCACCGGCACCCATTCCAGGTCCAGGCGTTGCTCGAACAGCCGGCGGATGAAGTCACTGTTGCGCACCGCCTCGACATACATCGCAGCGGCCGGATCGCGCTCGATCAGCGACGCCTGCTCGACCAGCTCGCGCAGATGCGTGGGATCCACGGCGGGCAGCAAGCCAGCCACCGGGTAGCTGGAATCGCTGGCCCAGTAGCGGTCGAAATCGTCCGACACCGCCTTGACCACCGGTCCGACGGCCAGTACGTCGAGATCGGCGAACAGCACCCCGTCGGTAGCACCGAAATATTCGTCGCCGACGTTGCGCCCGCCGAGGACCGTCGCCTGGTTGTCGGCGGTGAACGACTTGTTGTGCATGCGCCGGTTGGCGCGTGAAAAATCGGTCAGCAAGCCCAATAGCCGTACCTTGCGCTGCACATACGGATTGAACAGCCGCACCTCCATGTTGGGGTGCGCATCCAGAGCCGCCAGGGCCGCATCCAGGCCGCGGGTGTTGTTGTCGTCCAGCAGCAGGCGCACCCGCACACCCCGTTCGGCCGCCTCGTGCAGCGCCTCGAACAGCAGCGTGCCGGTCATGTCCTGACGCCAGATGTAATACTGCACGTCGAGGGTGCGCTGGGCAGTGCGGGCCAGCAGCACCCGGGCGGCGAAGGCGTCCTGGGCGTCGGCCAGCGTCCAGATGCCGTTCAGTCCGGGATGGGCCGCCAGTTCCGGGGCCAGCGCCCGGCCCAGCGCAGTGCCGGCCGATTCCTCTTCGCCCAGCGCCTGTGACGCGGTACGCGTCTCCAGGGTCGGCAGGCCGCCACACCCGCAGAGCAGCAGGGCGCACATGCCCGGCAACCACCCGCGGCGCCATGCGGTTCCCACCTGTTTGTTCACAGCAGTACCTCCAGTGCCCAACCGGCCAGGCCGCAGCCCAGCACCAGCAGCCAGGGCGGCAGTTTCCACACCATCAGCGCCAGCAAGGCCGCCAGCGCCAGAGCCAGGTCGGCCGGGCCGAGGATGGCGCTGGTCCAGACCGGATCGTAGAGCGCCGCCAGCAGCACGCCGACCACGGCGGCGTTCACCCCCTGCAGCGCCGCCCCGGTATGCCGGTTGGCGCGCAGGCGCTCCCAGAACGGCAATGCGCCGATCACCAGCAGGAAGGACGGCGCAAACACCGCCACCAGACACAGCAACCCGCCCAGCCAGCCGGTCGGCGGCTGCTCCATGGCCGCGCCCAGAAATGCCGCAAAGGTGAACAGCGGACCGGGCACCGCCTGGGTGGCACCATAGCCGGCCAGAAAGGCCTCGCTGCCCACCCAGCCGCTGCCGACCACCTCGGCCTGCAGCAGTGGCAGCACCACATGACCACCGCCGAACACCAGCGCGCCGGCCCGGTAGAAGGCATCGACGCGCTGTAGCCAGGGCAGCGGCCACAGCTGCGCCAGCAGCGGCAGCGCCAGCAGCAGCACGAAGAACAATGCGAGCAGGAAAACCGCCGTGCGCCGGCTAACCAGAATGCCCAGCGGTTGATGCGCCTCGGCCGAATCGGGCTTGAACAGCAGCAGGCCGAGCAGCCCCGCCAGCAGAATCACCGTGACCTGCCCAAGCGCCGAAGACCACAGCAACAGCACCACCGCCGCGCCGAGCATCAGCGCCAGGCGCACGCGGTCCGTGCAGAACACCCGCGCCATGCCCCACACCGCCTGGGCCACCACCGCCACCGCCACCACCTTGAGCCCGTGCAACAGCCCGCTCGGCAGCACACTGCCCCACACCGCCAGGCCCAGGGCAAACAGGATCAGCAGCAGCGCCGAAGGCAGGGTGAAGCCCGCCCAGGCGGCCAGCGCCCCGCGATATCCCGCCCGCGCCAGCCCGACGGCGATGCCCACCTGGCTGCTGGCCGGACCGGGCAGGAACTGGCAGAGGGCGACCAGATCGGCGTAACCGCGTTCGCTCAACCACTGACGCCGCCGCACGAACTCCGCATGAAAGTAGCCCAGATGAGCAACCGGACCACCGAAGGAGGTGAGCCCCAGGCGCAGAAACACCTTGAACACGGTCCACCAGGTATCGGACCGGGCCGTTTCGCTCGACTGCATCGACAGGCTCCCTTGTAAGACGGCGGCATCATAGGCCAGCGCGGACTTGATGGAGATCATGCCCAAAACCGGCGGGCGGCAGCAGACTACGCAGCACTTCCCCACCCGCCGGCGCTTGACCTTGCCACGGTGGCAAGGACGAGGATAACGCCCCGGCATTGCACTTTGAGGTATTTTCCATGACTGCTATCGAACTGATGGTTGAAGGCATGACCTGCGGCAACTGCGCCAAGCACGTCGACGAGGCCCTGCGCCCGCTGGCCGGGGTGCAGAACGTCGAGGTCGATCTGGCCGGTGGTCGCGTACGCATCACCGGTGACGCAGACAGCGCCGCGCTGATCGCCGCGCTCGACGATGCCGGTTATCCGGCCCGCCTGGCCGGCGGCCGCAAGAGCGGCGGCAGCTGCTGTGGCGGCTGCTGCGGCTGATCTATCCATTTCGTTTAATCGGGGATTTTTCCATGCGTCAACGCTTCTCCCGTAGCCTGCGCCTCGGCGCCCTGACCACCCTGCTGCTCCTTGGCGGTTGTCAGGAGGAGGCCGTGGTCGATCAACTGGTCATCGACGTCCATCGCGACGCCAACTGCGGCTGCTGCAAGGACTGGATCGCCCACCTCGAGGACAACGGTTTCACGGTACGCGACCACGTCGAGCCCGACATGGTGGCGGTGAAGATGAAGCATGGCGTGCCCCCGCGCCTCGCCTCCTGCCACACCGCGCTGATCGACGGCCGCTTCGTGGAAGGCCATGTGCCGGCCGAGCAGGTGCTGGAGTTGCGCAAGCGCCCCGACCTGCGCGGCCTGGCCGTCCCCGGCATGCCGATCGGCTCGCCGGGCATGGAAATGGGCGGCCGCCAGGACGCCTACGAGGTCATCGGCCTGGCCCGCAATGGCCGCGAGGAAGTGGTCGCCCGCTACCCGGGCAACTGACCCTCTCCCGCGTTTCGCTTCGGGTGCGCAGGCGCTAAGCTGCGCACCCTCTCCTCTTCGTGCGACACGACGATGCAGCGCTTTCCCATCCATTACATCGAGCCGGTGTTCCGTCCGCCCAGCGAGGCCCACTCGCTGATCCTGCCGGTCACCAATGGCTGCTCCTGGAACCAATGCACCTACTGCGAGATGTACACGGCGCCGCAGAAGAAATTCCGCGCCCGTGACGAGCAGGAGGTGCTGGAGGAGATCCGCCGCTGCGGCGAATCCCTGATCGCCCAGCGCGTGTTCCTCGCCGACGGCGATGCCCTGGTACTGCCGACCCACCGCCTGCTGCGCATCCTGGAGGCCATTCGTACCCACCTGCCAACGGTCGAGCGGGTGACGGCCTATTGCCTGCCGCGCAATCTCAAGCGCAAGTCGGTGGCGGAGCTCGCGGCGCTGCGCGCAGCCGGTCTGGCCATGATCTATGTCGGGGCCGAATCCGGCGATGACGAGGTGCTGGCCCGTGTCAACAAGGGCGAGACCCACGACAGCACCCGGGACGCACTGCTGAAGGCCGGCGAAGCCGGCATCCAGCGCTCGGTGATGCTGCTCAACGGGCTGGGCGGCCGCAGCCTCAGCCGCCAGCACGCCCTCAACTCCGCCCGACTGATCAACGCCACCCAGCCGGAGTTCCTGGCCACCCTGGTGGTCAGTTTCCCGCAGGGCATGGAGCGCTTCCTCGCGAACTTCCCCGACTTCACGCCGCTGAACCCGCGCGAGCTGTTCGAGGAGACTGAGCGCCTGCTCGACGCCCTGGAGCTGAAGGACACCCTGTTCCGCAGCGACCACGCCTCCAATTACCTGGTCCTCAAGGGCACCCTCGGCGCCGACAAGGCGCGCCTGCTGGAACAGGTGCGCCACGCCATCCGCCAGCCCGATCAGGCGGGCCTGCGTCCGGAGTGGTTGCGCGGGCTGTAGGCAGGCGCACTCGGCTACACTGCCGCCACCAGCCACGCCCGGAAGTTCGATATGCCTGCGCCAATCCCTTTCAAGATGCTTTACGCCGGCCTGGCCTGCGCCCTGCTGTCCGGCCCCGCCAGCGCCGCCGAGCCGTATCCCGATGCCATCGCCAGCGACCCCGCCCGCCTGGGCTGGATGGTCGGCTCGCCACCGCCGCCGGAACGCCAGGTGCGTTTCGACGACGGCAGCTATTTCCGCTTTCCGCAGCTGCGCTGGAGCGTGTCGAACTTCCGGCAGCTGATGCCGACGATGAATATCTCCCGCGGGCTCGACGCACCGGCCCCGCTCGAACGCGCCCTGCGCACTGACATCGATGCGCTGACCTTCCTGCCGCTGGGCAGTGAGCAGCCGATGACCTGGGCCGACTCCCTGCTGGCCAACTACACCGACGGCATACTCGTGCTGCACAAGGGCCGGGTGGTCTACGAACGCTACTTTGGCGTGCTCACCCCGGCCGGACAGCATGGCGCCATGTCGATCACCAAGACCTTCACCGGCACCCTGGCCGCGCAGCTGGTAGCCGAGGGCACGCTGGACCCGCAGCGCAAGGTGGCCGACTACGTCCCCGAGCTGGCTCGCTCCGCCTTCGGCGACGCCACGGTGCGCCAGGTGATGGACATGACCACCGGCATCCGTTTCAGCGAGGACTACGCCGACCCCAACGCCGAAGTGTGGGCGCATGCCGCAGCCGGCAACCCGTTGCCCAAACCCGAGGGCTACCAGGGGCCACGCTCCTACTACGAATTCCTGCAGACCGTGCGCCCGGAGGGGCGGCATGGCGAAGCCTTCCACTACCGCACGGCCAATGCCGACGCGCTGGGCTGGATCATCGCCCGGGTCAGCGGCCGCTCGGTGGCGCAGCTGCTGTCGGAGCGCATCTGGAGCCGACTGGGCGCGGAGCAGGACGCCTATATCTCGGTCGATGCCTCAGGCACCCCCTTCGCCGGCGGCGGCATGAATGCCGGCCTGCGCGATCTCGCCCGCTTCGGCGAACTGATGCGCAGCGGTGGCCGCCACAACGGCCAGCAGGTCATCCCCCAGGCCGTGGTGGACGACATCCGCGCCGGGGCGAGCCGCGAGGACTTCGCCAAGGCCGGCTACGACCTGCTGCAGGGCTGGAGCTACCGCAACATGTGGTGGGTCACGCACAACCCCAACGGCGCTTTCATGGCCCGGGGCGTGTACGGCCAGGCGCTGTATATCGACCCGGCGGCGGAGATGGTGATCGCCCGCTTTGCCAGCCATCCGGTGGCGGCCAACGCCGCCAGCGACCCCACCTCGCTGCCCGCCTACGCGGCCCTGGCCAGGCACCTCATGAGCCGCTGACACCGCGTATCGACACCCTGGGTGCCG
The DNA here is from genome assembly GCF_000647775.1 of Pseudomonas sp. RL. Lineage (NCBI taxonomy): Bacteria > Pseudomonadati > Pseudomonadota > Gammaproteobacteria > Pseudomonadales > Pseudomonadaceae > Pseudomonas > Pseudomonas sp. RL. The sequence continues at coordinate 12,887 of NZ_JBOY01000032.1, forward strand.
GGGGGAACGGGCGCACACTGCCCATGGTCCATGAGCTGTGCGCCCTCGCCACCTCTCGTTCACCCATGGCCGCCGTCCGGCCGAGACAAGGAGCTGCCCCGCATGTCCGACCTGAGCAAAGCCCACTGCGAAGCCTGTCGCGCCGATGCCCCACAGGTTACCGATGCCGAGCGGGCGGCCCTCCTCCAGCAACTGCCGGACTGGGGCATCCAGGATCGCAACGGTGTGATGCAGCTGGAGAAAGTCTTCCGTTTCCAGAACTTCCAGCAGGCCCTGGCGTTTACCCAGGCCGTTGGCGAGATCGCCGAGGCCGAGGGCCATCACCCGGCGCTGCTCACCGAGTGGGGCAAGGTCACCGTGACCTGGTGGACCCACAAGATCGGCGGTCTGCACCACAACGACTTCATCATGGCGGCACGTACCGAGGAGCTGGCCCGCCACGCCGCCGGGCTGCGCAATGGCATCCCGGTCTGACGCTCAGCGCATGTCGAACAGCTCGTGGTGGAAGTCCTCGGCCGACATGCCGCGTTCCACCAGTCCCTGCCTCAGGCTGTTTCCGAACGCCAGCGGGCCGCAGAACCACACATCCACGTCGCGCCAGCCGGGTACCGCCTCGCAGAGGCGTTCGGGGGTCAAGCGGCCGTCACGCTGGGACACCAGCAGGTGCAGACGCACGCCGGCCTGCCGGGCCAGCAGGCGCAACCGGGCGATGAAGGCCTCATCCGGCTCGCTGGTGCAATAGAAGAGGTCCACCGCCTGTTCGCGCCGCTGCTTGGCCAACCATTGCAAGCGCGCGATGAACGGGGTGATGCCGATACCCCCCCCGATCCAGATCTGCGCCGCCTTGCGCCCCTGGAAATCGAAGCGACCATAGGGGCCTTCCACCACCGCCTGGTCACCCAGCTTCAAGCGCTGCGGCAAGGCAGCGGTGTAATCGCCGATGGCTTTGATGAGGAAGGTCAGCAGGCCGTCTTCACGCCACGCCGAGGAGATGGTGAAGGGATGCGGGCCTTCCTGCGGATCGAAGGTGACAAAGGCGAATTGTCCGGCCTCGTGACCTGGCCAGCGGTCCTGCAGGCGCAGGGTCACACGCAGCACCCGGTTGTCCGGATGGCGCTCCAGCTCCAGCACTTCGCCCAGCACCCGCCGCCGAAGGCCGATGCGCCGGGTCAGCGACACCACTGCGGCGATACAGCCCAGCAGCATGAACAGCGCGAACAACGGAGCAAGCGGCGTCGCCCAGTATTCCGGCTTCATCAGCACCAGGCCGTGGAAGGCCAGCAGCAGGTAGACCAGTGCCAGCAACCGGTGGGTCTTGAAGAAGTAGCGGTACGGGAAACGCTTGACCAGCGCCAGCACGATCAGCACCACCGCCGCGTAGAAGGCCCACTCGCCGATGCTCTCGGCCAGGCCGCGCTGGCTATGGAACCAGCCGAGGATGCCTTCCTGCGGTGCGCCCAGGCCCTTGCGCGCCGGCTTCTCCAGCAGCCCCCAGCCCACCAGCCACTTGGGTATCTGCGCCCAGCCCCAATGAATGGCACTCAGCACCAGCGCGCTGATCCCCAGCCATTTGTGCAGCCGGTAGACCTTGTCCAGGCCACCCAGCCGCCGCTCGAGCAGCGCCGGGCGCACCGCCAGCAACATGGCCAGGCTCATGGCGCCCATGGCCAGCAGTCCTGAGAAGTTGACCAACGAAGAGCGCAGCGGAAAAAAACCGCGCGCAGCGAGGACATCATCAGCCAACCACCAGAGCAGGCTGATGACCGCGAACAGCACCCAGTAGGTGCGCTGGATAACTTTCATCTTGGAATTCCGGGTTGAACACACCACCTGCCGAGGCTACCCCCCCGGCCGGGGCCAGGACCTGTCGAAAGTCAAAGGGAGATGAAATTCCCGACGACAAGGCGGTGGTAAAGTAATGCACCCTTCGTTATGGGCGCTTCCATGGATTCGATTACCCAGGCCGTACTCGGCGCCGGCGTGCAGGCTGCCTTGCTCGGTCGCTGGCAAGGCCGCAAGGCGCTGGTGTACGGCGCGATGCTCGGCACCCTGCCGGATCTGGATGTGGTCATTGACTACGGCGACGCCGTGGCCCGGATGACCTATCACCGTGGCTTCAGCCACTCGCTGTTCGTGCTCACCGGCGCGGCGCTGCTGATCGCCTGGCTGGCGCGACGCTGGCGACCCCACCCGGGCTACTCCGGCACCCGGCTGTTCTTCACTGTCTGGCTGGTGCTCAGCACCCATACGCTGCTGGACAGCTTCACCAGCTACGGCACGCAATTGTTCTGGCCGCTGGACACTCCACCCGTGGCCTGGTCGAGCATCTTCATCATCGACCCGCTGTACACCCTGCCGCTGCTGGCCGCGGTGCTGGTCACCGGCATTTCCGGCTTCGCCGAAGGCCGCCAGCGCTGGCATTACTGGGCACTGGGGTTGTCGAGCCTGTATCTCGCCTTCACCCTGGCCGGCAAGCAGATGGCCGAAAGCCGAGTGCTACACGCGCTCGACCGGCAGGGCATCACCCCCGAACGCCTGTTCAGCACGCCGACGCCATTCAATGCGCTGCTCTGGCGGGTGCTGGTGCTCGATGGCGAGCACTATCACGAAGCGCTGGTCGGCTGGTTCGACCGGCAGCCGCCCCACCTGCAGCCCCTGCCGCGCGGCACCGCCTGGCGTACCCACCTGCAGGACTCGCCCCAGCACGCGCGCCTGGAGTGGTTCACCCAGGGGGTGCTGCGCTACGACCGCATCGATGACCAGCTGGTGGTGACTGACCTGCGTCTGGGCATGACCGGCTACCACCCGTTCCGCTTCGCCCTCGCCGAATGGCGTGACGGCGACTGGCAGCCCATCCGCTGGGTAGAACGGCAATCCAGCCTGCGGGGCGATGCCGAACGACTCGGCCAACTGCTGACCCGCATCTGGCAACCCCACACCCCGGTGCCGCTGGGCGAATGGGCGGCCGAGCTGGAGCGCTGATGCTCAGCGCAAGGCCCGCCGGTGGCGTGCCTCCCGGTCTGGGGGCGCAAGACCCGTAGGGTGGATCGCGCTTCACCGATCCACCAACGCGCAGCAAGGCGCGCCGCGCCGGGGCGAAGGTGGCCAGAACGCCGTTGGCCACGCCCGCGCGCGTTCTCTCAGCGCTTGAACTGCGCCACCAGCTCGCGCAGTTCGACGCCCAGGCGGGCCAGTTCGTTGCTGGAGGCGGCGGTCTGTTCGCTGGCGGCGGCGGTCTGCACGCCGATGTCGCGCACGCGCACCATGTTCTGGCTGATGGTTTCGGCGGCGGCGCTCTGCTCTTCGGCGGAGGCGGCGATCTGCTGGTTCATCTGTTCGATGTTGGCCACCGCCTGGGCAATCCGCTGCAGGGCGCCACCCGCCGCTCCCGCCAGCTCGACGGTGTCCTGGGTCAGGCGCCGGCTGCTTTCCATGCGCGTCACCGCCTTGTCGGACATCTCCTGCAGGCTGGCGATCAAGGTTTCGATCTCTTCGGTGGAGTCGTGGGTGCGCAGCGCCAGCGCGCGCACCTCATCGGCCACCACGGCGAAGCCGCGACCCTGCTCACCCGCCCGGGCCGCCTCAATGGCGGCGTTGAGCGCCAGCAGATTGGTCTGCTCGGCGACCGCGCGGATCACCTCCAGCACACTGCCGATTCGCCCGCTTTCGGCCTGCAGGCTCTGGATGACGGTCGCGGTCTCCTCCACCTCGCGGGCCATGTCGCCGATCTGGCCGACCGCCCGCTGCACCACCTGATTGCCCTGGCGGGCCTCGCTATCCGCCTCATGGGCGGCCTGCGAAGCCTGCTCCGCGTTGCGCGCCACCTCCTGCACGGTCAGGGCCATCTGGTGCATGGCGGTGGCCGCCTGCTCGGTTTCCTGGCGCTGGGACTGCATGCCGGTGCTCGTCTGGGTGGTCACGGCTGCCAGCTCCTCGGACGAACTGGCGATCTGCTGCACGCCGTCCTCGATGTGCCCCACGAGGGTACGCAGGCTGGCCGTCATGCTGGCCATGCTGCTTTGCAGTTGCCCCAGCTCATCGCGACGGCTCACGCTGCTCTCGTAACGCAGGTCGCCCTCGGCCACACGCCGGGCGATCTCCACGGTCTGCCGCAACGGCTGCAGGATGGAGCGGGTGATCAGCACACCGGCCACCGCGGCCAGCACCAGCGCGGCCAGCGTGAAGCCCGCCAGCAACAAGGCCACGCGGGTGATCTGTGCGTCCATCGCCTGCGCGGCGCTGGCTGCCGCTTGCTGAGCCCGGGCGACCGCCTGGGCGGCGATGCGGCCCATCTCTTCGCTGCTGGCAAGGCGCGTGTCACGGGCCTGCCGGAACTCCTCGAAGGCCTGGCGATAGAGCTCCAGCGACCGCAGCCCCGTACGCAGACCTTCCTTGCGCTCATCGTCCAGCCAGTGGATCAGGTTGTTTGAGATCCGCTGCTGCTCGGCGTACAGGTCCTGCCAGTTCTGCAGGAACTCCTCGCGGAAGAAGTGGATGTAGCGCAACTCCGCCAGGCGCAGGTCCATCATGCGCTGGTTCAGGCCCGAGGCCGTCTCCGCCAGGGTCAGCGGATCGCTGCCCCTGAGTCGGTCACCCAGCAGGCGCAGTTCGCGAACCGCATCGTACATTTCCAGTTCGATCTGGCTGAATTCGTCACGGGCCTCGTTGGCGGCTTCCTCCATGCGCTGGCGCTGGAGGACGGCGGCCTTGAAGTTCTCTACGACCGCGTCGAACTGCACAACGAACGCACGCGCGTCGTCACCAATCGCCAGGATGCGCTGGCGGGCCTCGCCCTCCAGTTTTCCCGCCAACGCCTCGCTCTGCGTGGCCGCAGACGCCAGGCTGTCACGCACCTTGCGCAGCGCCTGGTCCTTGCGATTCGACTCGTAATCGATCTCGGCGGCATACGCCTCTACCACCGCGCGCTCGATAGCGGCGATCGCCTGCATCTGGCTGGCCCGTTCCTGGACGGCGTTCAGGGCGTAGTAGCCGGTACCGGCCACTGCCAGCGTCAGCAGCATGATCAGGCCGAAGCCGATCCGCAGCTTGCGGCCGACCCCCATGTTCGCCAGAACACTTCCTATGCCATTCATGTTTTCTCGCTCCCGTAGCGATTTCGCTGGCGGCCCAAGCCACCAGCAAAAGTTGACGCCAACTAATCGACTTCAAAACCGCAGACTTTAGGGCTGGCGAGCAAAAAAAACGGGAAATGGAAGGGAAAAACCCTGCAAAAAGGCAGGACTTCAAACAAAGCGGGCGCCCGGAGGCGCCCGCTAAAGCAGCAGATCAGCGCTGTGACGGCGGGTCACCCGCCTTCAGGCGCACGCGGTAGGCGACCCACATCAGCAGCAACCAGAAGGGAATCACGTATACCGAGACCCGGATGCCCGGAATCAGCAGCAGGATGCCGAGGATGAACACCACGAAGGCCAGGCAGAGGTAGTTGCCCAGGGGCGACCAGAGCGCCTTGAAGTGCGTGGCCACGCCTTGGGCCAGCATGGCCTTGCGGAACTTCAGGTGTGCGAGGCTGATCATCGCCCAGTTGATCACCAGGGTGGCGACCACCAGGGACATGAGCATTTCCAGGGCGTTCTGCGGCACCAGGTAGTTGACCAGCACGCACAGCAGCGTCACCAGCGCGGAAACACCGATGGCCAGCACCGGCACACCCCGACGGTTCACCTTCATCAGGGCACGCGGCGCATCACCCTGTTCGGCCAGGCCGTAGAGCATGCGGCTGTTGCAGTACACGCCGCTGTTGTAGACCGACAGCGCTGCGGTAAGCACCACGAAATTGAGCACGTGGGCGGCAGTGTCGCTGCCGATCAGCGAGAAGATGCGCACGAAGGGGCTGGCGCTGTAGGGATCGCCAGCCGCATTGAGTTCGGCCACCAGGCTGTCCCATGGATAGAGGGCCAGCAGCACGGTGAGCGCGCCGATGTAGAAGATCAGGATGCGGTAGACCACCTGGTTGATGGCCTTGGGAATCACCTTGCGCGGCTCGGCGGCTTCGGCGGCGGTGATGCCCACCAGTTCCAGGCCGCCGAAGGAGAACATGATGATGGCCATCATCATCACCAGACCCGTCACCCCGTTGGGGAAGAAGCCGCCGTGGGCCCACAGGTTGGTGATGGACGCCTGCTCACCGCCCAGACCGGTGACCAGCAGATAGATGCCCAGGCCAATCATGGCCAGGATGGCCACCACCTTGATGATGGCGAACCAGAACTCGGCCTCGCCGAACGCCTTCACATTGCTGAGGTTGATCAGGTTGATCAGCACGAAGAAGGCCGCGGCCGTGGCCCAGGTGGGAATTTCCGGCCACCAGAACTGCACGTACTTGCCCACCGCCGTCAGCTCGGCCATGCCCACCAGCACGTACAGCACCCAGTAGTTCCAGCCGGACAGGAAGCCCGCATAGCCGCCCCAGTACTTGTGGGCGAAGTGGCTGAAAGAGCCGGCCACGGGCTCCTGGACGATCATCTCGCCCAGCTGGCGCATGATCAGGAAGGCGATGAAACCGCCGATGGCATAGCCGAGGATCATCGAGGGACCGGCGCTTTTCATGACGCCCGCCGAGCCCAGGAACAGGCCGGTGCCGATGGCGCCACCCAGGGCGATCAACTGGATGTGGCGGTTCTTCAGACCACGGGTAAGCGGCCCGGCGTGCAGTGTGTCGTGGCTCATAAGTGTCCTTGTGGGCAGGTCCGGAGCGCCGTCCGCGCACGGATGCGGACGGGTTCGACGAAAAACGGCGCGCATTGTACACCGCTGGCGTCCACCGGACCGTCTCGCCGGTCCGGGTTGCATGACCCCCGCGCCTCGGCAACCTGCCGCCTCTCGACCGCATGCACCGCAACTGCCCAATCCAGCCAGCCCACGCCAGCCGTGGCTTAACGCCATGATCGTCGCGCTTTGAGCGCAAGATCGCGCACCAAAAAAGAGCAGCGCTGGGCTAGTCGAAAACCTCGAATTCGTCAAAGGAGGCTCTGAATCCCGGGTTTGCACGGTTTTTTTCGAACTTGGCAAGGGATATGCTTAGTCCCGGTTGAAATAAGACCAATAGCCACTGGTTTTATAAATCGAGGGGCCCACCCTCAAATAACTAAGCGACATGGAGCAAGAGCATGCTTAAGAAACTTTCCCTCGCAGTTGCAGTAGCTTCGGCAGTCATGAGCGGTGCGGCCTTCGCGGAGTCCGTCGACAGCCCGGTGGGCAAGTTCGATGTGGGCATGACCGCCACATTCGTTACTGACTACGTGTCCCGTGGCACCTCGTTGAATGGCGGCGCCGGCACTATCCAGGGCAGCCTGGATATCGCCCACGAAAGCGGCCTGTACATCGGCATGTGGGGCTCCAGCATGGATGACATGCAGGAGAAGGGCGCTGGCGTCGAGATCGATTACTACCTCGGTTACGGCGGCAACCTCACCGAAGATGTGTCCTTCGATGTCTCCGTGGCCACCTACACCTACCCGCGCACTGGTTGGGAAGATGACGTGGAGTACCTGGGTAGCCTCAGTGCCTACGGTGCCACCGTCGGTGTGAAGTACCGTACCGACGCTACCGAACAGCTGTATTACTACGTCGGTTACGATCTGGAACTGCCGGCCGGTTTCGGCCTGTCCGCCTCGGTCGGCCAGACCAAGTTCGACGACAACGAAGAAGCCGGCGACGACTACGTCGACTGGAGCCTGGGCGTCAGCAAGACCCTGGCTGGCCTGGACCTGGGCCTGACCTACGCCAGCAACGATATCGATGGCAACGACGACCACTTCATCTTCTCCATCTCCAAGAGCCTGTAAGCCTGCTATCCCGCCCTCGCGGGCCGGATATCTAGACAAGCGCCGCCCTCCGGGGCGGCGCTTTTGTTTGGCCACTCCCCTGTTGCCCGCTTCCGGCCAAACTTTTCCCCTCCCCGACGATCAGACAACCTGATCCCGAAAGCGCAGCCGTGTCGTGGCGCCCGACCGCACGGAACGCCGATATGCGCAGCGCCCATCCCCGCTACCTGGCCATCATCGGCCTGCTGCTGGCAACCAACGCCGTTGCCCTGTTCTTCGTGTTCAACAGCCCGCAGCTGTACCGCTTCAAGGGTCTGCTGGTGCAGGATGCCTCGCGCTTTTCCAACGCCAGCGGCCGCGCCACGGTGCTCGGCCTGGACACCGCCGGCTACGCCATCTTCCTGACCTACGGGCAGTCCAACTCGGTCAATTCGGGGCAGATCGGCTACGTGCCGCGCCACAACGTGCTGAATTTCCACAACGGCGTGCTGTATCGCTATGAGGACCCCGCCCTGGGCGGGCAGGGTCAGCAGGGCAGCGTGTGGGGACGGGTGGGCGATCGGCTGGTGGAGCAGACCGCCTACGCCGGCGCGGTCTTCGCCCTGGCCGGCGCCAACGGCAAGACCCTCGAGCAGTTGAGCCGACCGCCCTACTACGACTACCTGGTGCACGAATACGCCGCCCTGCAACAGCAACTGGGGCGTGTGGACGCGATTCTCGTCCACCAGGGCGAAGCCAACCATCGGCACCGCCAGGCCGGCGACTACCGCCGGGCGTTCCTGACCTTCGAACAACAGCTGCGGCGTGACGGCATCACCGCCCCGCTCTACCTGGCGCAGGCGTCCTACTGCGGCAATTCGGTGGACCCACAGCTGCTGGCCGTGCAGGACCGACTGATCCGCGAACTGCCCGGCGTGCTGCGCGGGCCCAACACCGACACCCTCATCGAGCCCCGCTACCGGCTGCCGGACCGCTGTCACTTCTCCGCGGAGGGACTGGATGCCGCCGCGACGCTCTGGGTGCAGAGCCTGATCCAGGCATCGGAGAACTGACCAGGAGCCTTCAGCGCATGGCAGCCAACGCTTACAACCCCAGTATCGACGGCCTGCGGGCGCTGGCCGTGCTCGCCGTGTTCGTCTTCCATCTCGACCACCGCTGGCTGCCGGGTGGCTTCCTGGGCGTGGACATCTTCTTCGTCATTTCCGGGTTCCTGATCACCTCGATCTTGCTCAATGAGATGTCCACCGGGCAGTTCTCTTGGGCGGAGTTCTACCGCCGGCGCATCAAGCGCATCCTGCCGGCCTACCTGTTCATGCTCACGGGCGTGACACTGGTGGCCTTCCTGGTGATGCTGCCCTACGACTTCAAGAAGTACGCGGTGTCGGCCTTCTCGTCACTGTTCTTCGTGTCCAACCTCAACTACGCGCTGCGCCAGGGCGACTATTTCTCCACCGACGCCGAGCAGTGGCCGCTGCTGCACACCTGGTCGCTGGCGGTGGAAGAGCAGTTCTATCTGATCTGGCCGGTCATCCTGTTCGGACTGTTCGCACTGCTCCCCGAGCCGGCCAGGCGACGGCGCCTGCTGCTGCCGGTGCTGCTGGGACTGGCGCTGCTGTCGGTAACCGGCGCCAGCTGGCTGTCGGGCGACAGCACCCTGGCCAAGTGGAGTTACTACAGCGTGTTCACCCGCGCCTTCGAGCTGCTGATCGGCGCCGGCCTGGCGGTGCTCAAGGCGGAAGGACGCCTGCCGCCGCTGGACGCTCGCCTTACCGCGCCCGCCCTGCTGGTGCTGCTGGCCAGCCTGGTCCTGCACGACGCCAGCCTGCCCTTCCCCTCCTTCACGGCGCTGATTCCCTGCCTGGCCACCGCCATCCTGCTCGCCGGCGGACGCGAGGGGCCCGTATACCGGCTGCTGGCGTGCAAGCCCCTGGTGGGCATCGGGCTGCTGTCCTATTCGCTGTACCTGTGGCACTGGCCGCTGGTGTCCTTCACCCGCTACCTGTTCGACTTCGGCGACGGCGGCTTTCGCATTGCGCCGGCCCAGGCGCTGCTCATCGTGGCGGCAGCCTTTGCTCTGGCCTGGGTCTCCTACCGCTTCATCGAAACGCCGATCAAGAATGCCCGGCTGGGGTTCCGCCCGGCTTTCGTGCGGTTCTGTGCAGTACCCAACGCACTGGGCGCGCTGCTGTTCGGCGCAATCTTCCTGAGCCACGGCGCGCCCTTTCGCCTGGATACCGACGCGGCGCCGGCCCGGCTGGCGTTCAACTCCATCGACAAGCAGCAGTGTCCGGATTTCGTCAGCCTTGGCTGCCCGGGTGGCGACCGGGAGAGCCTGCGCCGCTACCTGATCATCGGCAACTCCTACGCCGAGCATTACTTCAAGTTCTACGACACCCTGGGACGCGCGGCGGGCATCCGCGTCGACCTGGCCGCCAGCGGCGGCTGCGGCCCGCACGACCGCGAGCGCAAGTGCCTGAGCGTCTACAACTACGTGTTCGAGCATGAACGGGAGTACGACGGCTTCATCCTGGTGCAGGCCTGGAGCAGCCTGAACCAGGTGTCCGCCTCGCGCTACGCCATGGCCATCGGCGAATACCTGCAGCGCCTGCAATCCCTGGGACGCCCCATCCTGCTGGTGGGCAGCATGCCGCGCTTCAACGTGGACATCGACAAGGTCGCCAACCATGCGCGCCTGTTCGGCCTGGGCAGCCGGCCCATCGAGGTGCGCGCACTGGCGGATTTCCGGGAGGAAAACGAAACCCTGGAGCGCTACAGCCGCCGGCTGGGCACCAAGTTCATCGATCCGTTCCGGGAGGTCACCCGCTCCGGGCTACAGCTGAATCACCTGGATGACAACGGCACGCCCTGGTACCGGGACTCCAACCACCTCTCGGTGTATGGCGCCGAGCGCCTGGCCCGGCACGTATTGTCCACCGCCTCGCCCGAAGAGATCAGCAACCGGTACTTCCCGTGACAGCCCGGACCGGGTGGGTAGTCAGCGCTTGCGCAGGAAACCCAGCACGAGCCCGGCGGCCAGCAATGCGACACCCAGCCAGAACACCAGCGGCTCATAGGGCGTTCCGCCGCCCAGCGCAGAGAGGCTGCCCGTGAAGCCGCACATGCCGCCGCTGGCAAACAGGCAGGTCAGCGCCTTGTTGAAACCGGTGCCCAGGTCCACGGCCATCTGCCCGTAGGTCAGGCCCCACCAGACCACCGCCACCATGGTTACCACTACGCCAGCCTTGAACAGGAGGGAACTGAGTTTCGTGGTGTTCATGCACTGCTCCTCGAACACGGTCACCGCAGTCTTTCCATGCGCGGCACAACCATCCCTGAATGATGGCCTTAAGCTACTCACTGGCTGGCACCTTGTCTATCGAGGGCGGTGCGGCTGCCTTGCAGCACGCGAAGCCACGCCCGTTAACGCAAAAAAAAGCCCCGCCGAAGCGGGGCTGGTCAGGTCGCAAACCGTCAGGCGTCGATCAGTTCGCCCTTGGCCTTGGCTTTCTGGGCATCCAGGGCGGCGGCCTGCAGGGCGGTCAGGGCGATGGTGAAGACGATGTCGTCCACCAGCGCGCCGCGCGACAGGTCGTTCACCGGCTTGGCCAGTCCCTGCAGCATCGGACCGACGCTGATCACCGAGGCGCTGCGCTGCACCGCCTTGTAGGTGGTGTTGCCGGTGTTCAGGTCCGGGAAGATGAACACGGTGGCCTGGCCGGCGACCGGGCTGTTCGGCGCCTTGGACTTGCCGACGCTGAGCACCGAGGCGGCGTCGTACTGCAGCGGGCCGTCGATCGGCAGGCCCGGGGCACGCTCGCGGGCGATGCGGGTGGCTTCGCGCACCTTGTCCACTTCCGCGCCGCTGCCGGAATCGCCGGTGGAGTAGCTGATCATCGCCACGCGCGGATGCACGCCCAGGGCCACGGCCGACTCGGAGCTCTGCAGGGCGATTTCCGCCAGCTCGGTGGCGGTCGGGTTCGGGTTCACCGCGCAGTCGCCATAGACCAGCACCTGGTCGGGCAGCAGCATGAAGAACACCGAGGACACCAGGTTGTAGCCGGGTGCGGTCTTGATCAGCTGCAGGGCCGGGCGAATGGTGTTGGCGGTGGTGTGGATAGCGCCGGAAACCAGGCCGTCCACTTCGTCCAGGGCGAGCATCATGGTGCCCAGCACCACGGTGTCCTTGAGCTGCTCGTCGGCCATTTCCGGGGTCAGGCCCTTGCTCTTGCGCATCTCGACCATGGGCGCGACGTAACGGCTGCGGATGCTGTCCGGATCGAGGATCTCCAGACCGGCCGGCAGCCTGACGCCCTGCTCGGCCGCCACGCGGGCGACTTCGTCAGGCTTGGCCAGCAGCACGCAGCGGGCGATGCCGCGCTCCTGGCAGATAGCGGCGGCGCGGATGGTGCGCGGCTCGCTGCCTTCGGGCAGCACGATGCGCTTGTTGGCGTCCTGGGCGCGCTTGACCAGCTGGTAGCGGAACGCCGGCGGCGACAGGCGCATCTCGCCACGCGGGGCGCTGACATGGCCGCGCAGGTAGTCGGCGTCCAGGTGCGCGGCGATGTACTCGGTGACGCGGGTGGCGCGCTCGATGTCGTCGGCCGGGGTTTCGCGGTTCAGGCCGTGCAGCGTGGTGGCGGTGTCGTAGGAATTGCTGGCCACGCAGAGCAGCGGCAGGCCGCCGTCCAGTGCCGACTGGCACAGGTCGAGGATGCGGGCATCCGGGGCGAAGTCGCTGGTCAGCAGCAGGCCGGCCAGCTTCACGCCCTTGAGCGAGGCCAGGCTGGCGGCCAGGATCACGTCGTCGCGGTCGCCGGGAGTGACCACCAGCACGCCGTTCTGCAGCAGCGGCACGATGTTCGGCACAGTGCGCGCACACAGCACGATGTCGGTGACGCGACGCTGCTCCGCCTCGCCGGCGTTGAGCACCTTGGCGCCCATCAGCTCGGCGATGTCGCGGGTGCGCAGCGCGTTCAGCTCGGCATTGAAGGGAATGGCGCCCAGCAGGCGGAAGTCCTTGCCACCCAGCGCCGGCAGAAATTCCTTGAGGCGCTCGGCCAGGCCCTGCTCGCCCTCGGCCTTGTTGAGGATCACACCGAGCAGCTTGGGCTCCTTGATGCCACCGAACAGCTGGGCCTGGATCTCGATGCGCTCGGCCATGCGCTGCAGGTTGTCGCGGCCCTGGGCGGCGACCAGGATCACCTCGGCGTCCAGGCTCTTGGCCAGCTGGCTGTTCAGGCGCAGGGTGTAGTTGGACTCGCGGGTCGGCACCATGCCTTCGACCACCACCACGTCCTTGCCGGCCGAGGCTTGCTGGAAGCGGCTGACCACGTCCTCGAGCAGCAGATCCACGTCGCCGCTGGCCAGCTGGCGCTCGGCCTGCTCGAGGCTGATCGGCTCGGCCACTTCCAGCTGCAGGGTGCGCTCCACCAGCAGGCAGGAGCGTTCACGGCCCTGGTCGACCGGGAATGGCTGGGAAATCGGCTTGAAGTAACCGACCTTCAGGCCGGCCTTCTCCAGGGTGCGGACCAGCCCCAGGCTGATCGAGTTGAGACCGCCGCCAAAACCGGTGGGGGCGAGAAACAGCGTATGCATGGAGTCTCCTTCGGAGGCAGGAAAATGCCTCTGCTGCAAAAAAGCGTGGACCAGATGACGAAAACCCGATGCCACTGGCTATCGGGTTTTCGGTCGGCACGTCAGACGATCAGTCGAGCAGTTCCAGGGTATCGAGGGCGATCTGGCGCTCCTCGTTGGTCGGCACCACCAGGATGCGCGGGCTGCCTTCGGCCTGGATCTGGCCGGCGACACCCCGGGTGCACCGGGCGTTGGCCTCGGCATCCACCGCGAAGTTGAAGACCTTCAGGTGCTCGATGGTGCGGGCCCGCACGGCGGCGGAGTTTTCGCCGATACCGCCGGTGAACACCAGGCCGTTGACCTGCGGCAGGGCGCAGGCCATGCCGGCGAGCGACTTGGCCAGGCGGTAGCAGAACACTTCGAAGGCCAGGGTGGCGCCGGCGTGGCCGCTTTCCAGCGCCTCGTGCAAGGTGCGCATGTCGTTGGACAGCCCGGAAAGGCCCTTCAGGCCGCTCTCGCGGGTCAGCATGTTGTCCACCTGCTCGATGGTCCAGCCCAGGGTGCGAGTCAGATGGATGTGCAGCGCCGGGTCGACGTCACCGCTGCGGGTGCCCATCACCAGGCCCTCCAGCGGCGTCAGGCCCATGCTGGTGTCACGGCTCTCACCGTTGACCACCGCGCAGGTGGAGCAGCCGTTGCCCAGGTGGGCGACCAGCCAGCAGCTGTCATCCACCGGCAGTTGCAGCATCTCGGCGGCGCGCTTGCTGACGAAACGGTGGCTGGTGCCGTGGAAGCCGTAGCGACGCACCGCGTGTTCCTTGTAGAGGAACTCCGGCACCGCGTACCGGTAGGCGTAATCGGGCATGGCCTGGTGGAACGCGGTGTCGAACACCACCACCTGCGGCAGGCCGGGGAACAGCGCCCTGGCCGCTTCGATGCCGATCAGGTTGGCCGGGTTGTGCAGCGGCGCCAGCTGGGCGTTGGCGCGGATGCCTTCCAGTACGGCGTCGTCGATCAGGCAGGAGGCGGTGAAGTCTTCGCCGCCGTGCACCACGCGGTGGCCGATGCCGTCCAGCTGCCCGCCGGCGACTTCCTGGGCCAGCGGCAGGATCGCTTCCAGCGCCTCACGGTGGGCACCGTTCGGAATCTGACGGGTTTCCTTGGTGTCTCCGATCTGCCACTGGACGACCGCTTCCGGGCTGCCGAGCCGTTCGGCCAGACCCTGCAGCGGGAAGGTGTCCTGGCTTTCATTGACCAAGGCAAACTTGAGCGACGAACTACCGCAGTTGATCACCAGAATATTGCGGGCGGGCATACGACTTCCTGAACTCATTCGACCTGACCCGAGGGCCACGCCTAATTGGATTTATGGGTTTGGGGCGTCCGGCGTTCTTGTGGAAGCCTGGACTGAATCAGGGGTGTGCCGGAATCTTGTCACGCACCTCCCCGTGAGGCAGTTCCCCTTTAGTCGAAGCTGAATCGCACACAGCCCGCTTGGAATTTCAAGCAGTTAGCCACGAACGTGAATGCTGCGCGCGCAGGTCAACCGGCCACGAGCCCGTCAGAAACGCGGCTTGCGGCCCGTTGAGGCTGTTTTAGGGGAAAGTCGGCGCGACTGCCTTGATCCAGCTTAACGGCTCACCGGCGCCGCCTGCGGCCAGTTGCCGCACGACGGCTCAGTGCTGCAGATGGCCGTAGAGCTTGGCGTATAGCCCACCCTCGGCGATCAGCCGCTGGTGATCGCCCTCTTCGGCGATCCGCCCGCCGTCGAAGACCAGCACCCGGTCCGCCTGTTTCACCGCCGACAGGCGGTGGGCGACGATCAGCGTGGTGCGCCCGTCCAGGAAGCGCCCGAGCGCCTGGTGCAGGGCGTACTCGGTGGCCGCGTCGAGGGCCGAAGTGGCCTCGTCGAGAATCACCACCTTCGGGTCGGCCAGCACCATGCGGGCAATGGCCAGGCGCTGGCGCTGACCGCCGGACAGGCGCACGCCGGAACGCCCGACCACGCTGTCCAGCCCGTCGGGTAGCTGGCGCACGGTGTCGGCCAGCTGCGCCACCTCCAGCGCCCGCCAGCACTCGGCGTCGCTGCGCTCGCGGCCCATGCACAGGTTGGCGCGCACTGTGTCGTTGAACAGCGAGGGATGCTGCAGCACCACGGCCACGTGCTCGCGCACCCGCTCCAGGCCGACGTCCTCCAGCGCCACGCCACCGAAGCGGATGCTGCCCGCCTGCGGCGTGTAGAGGCCGAGCAGCAGCTGCACCAGGGTGCTCTTGCCGCCGCCGGAAGCACCGACGATGGCGACCTTTTCACCGGGGGCGATGCTCAGGTCGAGACGGTCCAGCACCGGCTCGTCACGGTAGGTAAAGCTCAGCCCGCGCACCTCGATGCCCACCGTGCGCCGTCCGGCGAACGGGTCCTGGCCTCCGGCATAGTGGGGCTCGTCGGCCCGCGCCAGCAGTTGGTTGATGCGCGCCAGCGCGCCGCCGGCGGCATAGAAGGCGTACTGCAGGCTGAGCAGTTGCTCCACCGGGCCGATCATGAACCACAGGTAGCTGAACACCGCCAGCATCTGGCCGATGGACAGGTCCGAGAACAGCACGGTGAGCATGGCGGCGGCGCGGAAGATATCGATGCCGAACTGGAACAGCAGGCCGCTGGCCCGGTTGGAGGCGTCGGTCTTCCACTGGGTGGCCACCGCCCGGTCGCGCACCTCGCGGGCTGCCAGGCCGAGCCGGCCGAGGAAGAAGCCCTGGCGGTTGCTGGCGCGGATTTCCTGGATGGCATCCAGGGTTTCGCTGAGCGCCTGGGCAAAGCGCGCAGTGCTGTCGTTTTCCAGTTTCTTCAGCTGCTTGACGCGCTTGCCCAGCTGCACGGTGGCGTAGATCACCAGCGGGTTGAACAGCAGGATCAGCAGCGCCAGCTGCCAGTGCATCCACAACAGGATCGCCGAGGTGCCGGCCAGGGTCAGCAGCGCCACCAGGAAACGGCTGAGGGTTTCGCCGACGAACTTGTCCAGGGTGTCCAGATCGGTAAGCAGGTGCGCGGTGACGGTACCGCCGCCGAGGCTTTCGTATTCGCCGAGGGCGATGCGCTTGAGGCGTTCGATCAGCCGGGCACGCAGGCGGTAGACGATGTCCTTGGACAGCCGCGCGAACAGCCGCGCCTGCAGCACGTTGAACACCAGGGCGAACAGGCGCAGCGACAGGCTGAACAACAGCATCAGGCCGATGTAGCCGGCCGCCACCTGCCAGCCGCTTGGCAGCCAGCGGTCCATGAACTGCAGGGCAGCGCCGCCCTGGCCGAGCAGCACCTCGTCGACCAGCAAGGGCAGCAGCAGCGGAATCGGCACGCTGCACAGGGTGCCGAGCACGGCGAACAGGTTGGCCAGCAACAGCGACTTGCGGTGCCCCAGCGCCAGGCGCCGGATATCGGCCCAGGTCAGCCGGTCAGCCACGCACGCCCCGCTCCAGCCAGCGATCGAGCAACGGCGCCAGGCTATCCAGCGGCTGGTAGCCGTTGGTCAGCAGCGCATAGGTGCCATCGCGCTCGGCCAGCAGGGTCGGAAAGCCGGCGATGCCCAGGTTTTCCGCCCAGGCGAAGTCCGCCTCGGTGGCCTGGCGCTGCGCCTGGCTGTCGAAGCCCTCGGCGAAGGCCTGGCGGTCGAGGCCAGCCTGCTCGGCCAGTTCGACCAGCACGCGGGGACGGGTCACATCCTGGCGCTCGACATAAAAGGCCCGCTGGATCAGCCCGAGCAAACGGCTGGCGCAGCCGTCGGCCAGGCTGCGCGCGGTGACCAGTGCGCGGCAGGCCGGTTCGGTGTCGTAGACAAGGTTGTCCGGCAGGCCGCCGCTCAGGTCGAAGGGCTGGCCGGTCGCTTCATGCACCGCCTGCCAGTGCGACTGGATGCGGGCACGTCCCCGCTCATCCATCACCCGGGATTCGCGGCGCAGGCCGCCCGCTACCAGGTGCAGCGCCACGCCGGCCTGGCGAGCCTGTCCGGCCAGCGCCTCCACCACCGGGGCGAAACCCCAGCACCATGAACACATGGGATCCATGACATAGACCAGCCGGGCCATTGGAGTCTCCTGACGCGGATGGGCTGCCGGGGCAGCTCGAGGAAAGTAAAGAACGAAGGGGGCCAACCCCCGACAGCGTAGTGACTAGTGCAGACCGCCGCCCCGGCAGGTCGGCGAGGCCGGCGCACTGCCCTGAGCCGCCCACTCGTCGGGGCTGTAGGTGTGCAATGCGAGCGCGTGGAACTGGCCCATCAGCTCGCCCAGGCCGCCGTACACCTTCTGGTGACGCTTGACCGCGTTCAGGCCGGCGAACTGTTCACTGACCATCACCACCTTGAAGTGGCTTTCCTCGCCACGATGGTGCATGTGGCTCTCGTCGAGGACTTCCAGATGCTGGGGCTGCAGCGCCGCCAGCGCAGCCTGGATACGCTCACGCATGTTCATTCGGGTTACCTGCCGACAGGGGACGGGGGGTTCGGGGCGCGATTTTGCGCCTCGCCGCCGTCCGGCTCAACCCGTCACGCCGTGTGGTCATTGCGCCAATACGCCATAATGGCTACCTGCCACGCAGGGGAACCCGCACCCACCGGGCCGGCCTAACCCCTGATGATCACAAGGGAGACACCCGATGAGCCGTACCGAAACCGACAGCCTTGGAGCCGTGGACGTCCCGGCGGATGCCTACTGGGGCGCGCAGACCCAGCGCTCGTTGATCAACTTCGCCATTGGCCAGGAACGCATGCCGCTGCCGGTGGTGCATGCCCTGGCGCTGATCAAGAAGGCGGCGGCACGGGTCAACTGCCGCATTGGCGACCTGCCCACGGACATCGCCCGACTCATCGAGCAGGCCGCCGACGAAGTGCTGGACGGCCAGCACGACGACCAGTTTCCGCTGGTGGTCTGGCAGACCGGCAGCGGCACGCAGAGCAATATGAACGTCAACGAGGTGATCGCCGGTCGCGCCAACGAGATCGCCACCGGCCAGCGCGGCGGCAAGAGCCCGGTGCACCCCAACGACCACGTCAATCGCTCGCAGAGCTCCAACGACAGCTTTCCCACCGCCATGCATCTGGCCGCCGTGCGCGCCGTGCAGCAGGACCTGCTGCCGGCCATCGCCGAGCTGCGCGGCGGCCTCGCCGAGCAGTCGCTGCGCCACGCCCAGCTGGTCAAGACCGGGCGCACGCACCTGATGGACGCCACGCCGATCACCTTCGGCCAGGAGCTGTCGGCCTTCGTCGCCCAGCTGGATCATGCCGAGCAGGTCATTCGCGCTGCGCTGCCGGCCGTCTGCGAACTGGCCCAGGGCGGCACCGCGGTGGGCACCGGTCTGAATGCCCCCAAGGGCTTCGCTGACGCCATCGCCGCCGAGCTGGCGGCCCTGTCCGGCCTGCCCTTCGTCAGCGCCCCCAACAAGTTCGCCGCCCTGGCCGGCCACGAGCCGCTGGTGACCCTGGCCGGCACGCTGAAGACCCTGGCCGTGGCGCTGATGAAGCTGGCCAACGATCTGCGCCTGCTCGGCTCCGGCCCGCGCGCCGGCTTCGCCGAGGTACGCCTGCCGGCCAACGAGCCGGGCAGCTCGATCATGCCCGGCAAGGTCAACCCCACCCAGTGCGAGGCGCTGTCGATGCTGGCCTGCCAGGTACTCGGCAACGACGTAACCATCGGCTTCGCCGCCAGTCAGGGGCACCTGCAACTGAACGTGTTCAAGCCGGTGATCATCCACAGCCTGCTGCAATCCATCCGCCTGCTGGCCGATGGCTGCCGCAACTTCAACCGCCACTGCGTGGCCGACATGGAGCCGGATGCCCGGCAGATGGCCGCCCACCTGGAACGCGGACTGATGCTGGTGACCGCCCTCAACCCGCACATCGGCTACGACAAGGCGGCGGAAATCGCCAAGAAGGCCTACGCCGAGGGCATCACCCTGCGCGAAGCCGCCCTCGCCCTTGGCCACCTGACCGACGAACAGTTCGACGCCTGGGTGCGCCCGGAGCAGATGCTGGAGCCGGGACAGTAGGAACACACGGAGACGTAGGGTGGATCGCGCGTCACCGATCCACTAACGCGCCACAGTCGCGCGCCGGCCCGGCGCGATGGTGGACAAGGAAAACGTTGTCCACCCTACAGGGCGGCCCAGACGTAGGGTGGATCGCGCTTCACCGATCCACCAACGCGCCACAGGCGCGCGGGGCCGGCGCGATGATGGACAAGGAAAACGTTGTCCACCCTACGGGGTTGTGAGCGCCTTCCTCCGCCGGTGCCCCAGCGCCGCCACCGCCGAGCCCGCCACCACCAGCAGCGCGCCGCCGTAGGCGAGCAGATTGAGCTGCTCGGGAATCACATGGGCGGGCCACCAGATGGCCGCCAATGCCACGCCAGCGAAGGTGATCAACGGCGTCAGCGCCAGCGCCGCGCTGACCCGGGAGGCTTCCCAGTGGGCCAGCGCCTCGGCGAAGGCACCGTAAGCGATCAGCGTGTTCAGGCAGCAGGCGACCAGCAGCCAGAACTGCAGCGCATCCAGTTCTAGCACCTGGGCCGGCGACGCCCAGGGCGTCAGAAGCAGCGCGCAGCCCAGATAGATCACCATCATCACCTGGAAGGATGACCACTGACTCAATAGTTGCTTCTGCGCCAGCCCGTACACCACCCACACCACCGCCGCCGCCAGTACGGTGAGCACGCCGAGGGTGTAGTCGGTCAGCGAAGTCAGCAGCTCGCCGAGCCGCTGGTTGAAGAACAGCCCGAAGCCCAGCAGCAGCACCAGCAGGCCGAGCAACTGACCGGCGCTGAACGACTCGCGGAACACGAACAGGCTGCTGATCAGCAGCAGGAAGGGCGCGATCTGGATCACCAGCTGCGTGGTACCCGGGCTCAGCAGGTTGAGCCCCATCAGGTACAGCACGTAGTTGCTGACCAGCCCGGCGATGGCGAGTCCCACCAGCATGCCGCCCCGGCGCCCCAGTGGCCGAAACGCCGGCAACTGGCGGCGCGCGCCCAGCCAGACCAGTAGCACCAGCCCGGAGCTGAACAGGCGGTACCAGGTGACGGTGACCGGATCCATGGTCTGCAGCACCAGCTTGAGCTTGATCGGCAGAATACCCCAGAGCACGGCCGTGACCATCGCCAGGGACAGGCCATACAGCCAGCGACCGGAAGAAACGTGCATGAAGGACCTCGGCGTACAACAGAGAACGAAAGGGAGGGAGTGCATTCTAGTGGCCCGGCGCCCTATTCGTTAGTGCGCTTTCGAAATTCCCCCTAGCGCCTAGCCGCCTTTTGCAATCAAAGCCTTAGACCTTTTGACGTGAAGCATGTCACGGATAGCAAAATGCCTTAACTTAACGTTAATCAAGAATCGAGGCGTCCCGACGTGCGAACCTGGCTTACTCAATTTTCCCTCAAGGTCCGGCTGGTGGCCTTGATTTCCCTGCTCTGCCTGCTGATGGTGCTGATGGTCGGTTTCTCCCTGACCGGCATGCGTGACAGTAACCGCGAGCTGACCCATCTGTATTACGAGGGCCTGCTGCCCAGCGACCAGCTCAACCGCATGACCAATGAAATGCACCATGCGCGCACCCAACTGTTGCTGGCGCTGCAGCATGCGCCGGGAAGCGACTACGAGAAGGCGCACAACCACGACGTGAGCATGCACTTCAACGCCGTGGAGCAGAGCCAGCGCAACATCCAGGCCCTGCTGCAAACGCTGCTGGCCAACAACCTGGACGCTCAGGAGCGCGCCCTGGCGCAGGAAATGCAGCGCACCCTGAACCTCTATCTGGAGCAAGGCGTGCGGCCGGTGCTGGAGCTGATGCGCGCCGGTGATTACCTGAAGGCCAACGGCGTGCTGCTGGACAGGCTGCAACCGACCTTCGCGGTGGCCTCCGACAAGGTGCAGGCCTTCTCCGACAACCTGCATATCCATGCGGTGACTGCCTACACCGCGGCCGAGCGCCATTTCGAGGCGCTGCTGTTCTGGCTGAGCCTGGTGCTGGTGGTCACCCTGGTGCTGGTCATCGCCCTGGCCTGGGCCACCCTGCGCGGCATCAGCCAGGCGGTGGATGCCCTGCTGAGCGGCGGCAAGCGTCTGGCCGACGGCGACCTGGTGCACCGCGTCGCCTACCGGGGCCGTGACGAGCTGGGCAAGATCGCCTCGTCCTTCAACACGATGGCCGACCACGTGCAGGAAACCCTCAAGGAACTGTCCAAGGCCGTGGAACAACTGGCCGCCGCCGCCGAGCAGACCGCCGCGGTCAGCCGCCAGACCAGCGACGGCATCCATCGCCAGCACCTGGAAACCGACCAGGTGGCCACCGCCATGCACGAGATGTCCGCCACCGTGCAGGACGTCGCCAGCAACGCCGCCAGCGCCGCCCACGCCGCCGAGAAGGCGGACAGCGAAGCCGAGCATGGCCAGCAGGTGGTCACCCAGAGCATCCAGGTGATCGACAGCCTGGCCCGCGAGGTGGAGCACGCCGCCAAGGTGATCGGCGAGCTGGAAGACGCCAGCGCCACCATCAGTTCGGTGGTGGACGTGATTCGCGGCATCGCCGACCAGACCAACCTGCTGGCCCTCAACGCGGCCATCGAGGCGGCG
>NZ_JBOY01000033.1:0-24279 GCF_000647775.1 Pseudomonas sp. RL
AGGCACCGGCCCGACACCGCAGCGGCGGACAGGTGAAGCGTTGTCCGCCCTACGTTCGTTCGCCGGTATCGCCCGCCCAGCCGGCGTAGGGCGGACAACGTTGTTCTTGTCCGCCAGCCCAGGTACCGGCCCGGCGCCGCAGATGGCGGACAGGTGAAGCGTTGTCCGCCCTACGTTTTTTCTGCGGCATGTGAGACAAAAAAAGGCCGGCTTGCGCCGGCCCAACCCCTACAAAGGAACCCCTTACAACAACGTGAGCCACACCCCACCGGCCATGGCCAGCGGCCAGCCGAACAGCAGGACCCGCCAGAACAACGGGGCGTGACGCAACTCCATGAAGCCGTCGGTGATCAGCCAGGCCTTGCCCAGCGCCACCGCCAGCATGCCGCCGGCCAGGGCCAGGCTGGTTCCCAGGCCTCCCAGGGCCACGGTGCCCACCGACAGCAGCACCAGTCCCAGCCAGCAAATCAGCAATGTCTTCGACGCGCTCACTCGCCCTCCTCAGCCCAACAGGTAGACCAGCGGAAACAGCAGCACCCACACCAGGTCCACCATGTGCCAATACAGCACCCCGGATTCCAGTCCGCTGCGCGAGGTCCCGGGCGCGTAAGCGCCGATGCGGCAGCGGTTGGCCATGTAGCCGAGGATCAGCATGCCCAGCAGCACGTGCAGGAAGTGAAAGCCGGTCAGCAGCCAGTACAGGGTGAAGAAGGTGTTGTATTCCAGTCCGTAACCCAGTCCGGCCAGATGCCCGTATTCCTGCAGTTTCAGCACCACATACACGCCCGCCGAGACCAGCGCGGCCAGCAGCAGCCAACCGGCCCGATCCTGGCGTGCGCCGCGCACCTGCTCCACCGCCAGGGCGGCGAACAGCCCCGAGGTCAACAGCCCCAGGGTCAGCGCCAGGCCGGTGGAGCTGTCCAGCGCCAGGCGGCTTTCGCGGAACAGATCGATATGCAGCATCTGCGTGACCGCGAAGGCGAGGATCAGGATGCCGAACACCGCCAGCTCGGCGAGGATGAAGATCCACATCGCCAGGTCGCCGGGCAGCCGGCGGGCCACCCCGGCGGACAGCACGGCCGGATCAGTCGAAATGGACATCGACCACATCCATCAGCGCCGCCACGGTCTGCGCGTCATCCGACAGCGGTTCGGCCAGGCACGCCAGGCAGGCTTCGCGCGGCGTCAGGCCGGCCTTGATCATGCTGGCGGTGAAGATCAGCAGACGGGTCGAGGCCACTTCCTCCAGATCGTGCTGCTCCAGCCGGCGCAGCGCCTGGCCAAGCTTGACGATGCGCGCCGCCAGCAACTCGTCCACCCCGGACTCGCTGGCCACGATGCGGATTTCCTCGGCCTCGCTCGGGTAGTCGAAACGCATAGCCACGAAACGCTGGCGGGTGGACGGCTTCATGCCCTTGAGCAGGTTCTGGTAGCCGGGGTTGTAGGACACCACCAGCATGAAGCCGGGCGGCGCCTTGAGGGTTTCCCCGGTGCGCTCCAGATACAGCTCGCGGCGGTCGTCGGCCAGCGGGTGGAGGACCACGGCGGTGTCCTGGCGCGCCTCGACCACTTCATCCAGGTAGCAGATGCCGCCTTCGCGCACCGCGCGGGTCAGGGGGCCGTCCTGCCACCAGGTGCCCTCGGCGCCGATCAGGTGGCGACCGACCAGGTCGGTGGCGGACAGGTCGTCATGGCAGGCCACGGTATACAGCGGCAGCCCCAGACGGTGCGCCATGTGCTGCACGAAGCGGGTCTTGCCGCAACCGGTCGGCCCCTTGATGAGCACCGGCAGCCCCTGCTTCCAGGCCTGCTCGAACAGTGCCACCTCGTTGCCCAGCGCCTGGTAGAAGGGCGCCGTGCTCAGCTCCGGCTTCTCGATTGCATTCACGGAAATACCTCAGCGATGCGGTAGGTCATGGCCGCAACCTACCCGCGACAAGGCGTCACGCTCAAGGGTTTCCGAGCCCCCTCTTGATTGTCGTCAAGCGTCTCGTCAGATGCCTCTCTCTAGGATCGGCCCTGCCAACAAGAAGGTCCCGGTGGCAAACGCAGTCGTTCTACATGGAGCTGCCAACGCGCTCCAACAAGGAGAAGAACATGTCGATGTCGAGCACCGTAGCAAGACCCTTACTGGCTGGTCTGTTCGCCAGCCTTTCCCTGCTGAGCCTGGGTGTCGCCCAGGCGTCGGCACCTGCCATGACCGCGGCCGAGAAGGAAGCCGCCAAGAAAATCTACTTCGAGCGCTGCGCCGGCTGTCACGGCGTGCTGCGCAAGGGCGCCACCGGCAAGAACCTGGAGCCGCACTGGGAGAAGGTGCAGGCCGACGGCAGCAAGCTGGAAGGCGGCACCCTGAAGCTGGGCACCAAGCGCCTGGAAAACATCATCGCCTACGGCACCGAAGGCGGCATGGTGAACTACGACGACATCCTGACCAAGGATGAAATCAACCTCATGGCCCGCTACATCCAGAACGCCCCGGACGTACCGCCGGAGTTCTCGCTGCAGGACATGAAGGACAGCTGGAAGCTGATCGTGCCGGTGGACAAGCGGCCGAAGAAGCAGATGAACAAGGTGAACCTGAAGAACGTCTTCGCCATCACCCTGCGTGACGCGGGCAAGCTGGCGCTGGTCGACGGGGACACCCACAAGATCTGGAAGATCCTCGACACCGGTTACGCGGTGCACATCTCGCGCCTGTCGGCTTCCGGCCGCTACGTCTATACGGTTGGCCGCGACGGCCTGACCACCATCATCGACATGTGGTTCGAGGAACCCACCACGGTCGCCACTGTGCGCCTGGGCTCCGACGCCCGTTCGGTGGACGTCTCCAAGTTCGCGGGCTACGAGGACAAGTACCTGATCGGGGGCACCTACTGGCCGCCGCAGTACTCGATCATGGACGGCGAGACCCTGGAACCGATCAAGGTCGTCTCCACCCGCGGCCAGACCGTGGACGGCGAGTACCACCCGGAACCGCGCGTGGCTTCCATCGTCGCCTCGATGATCAAGCCCGAGTGGGTGGTCAACGTGAAGGAAACCGGGCAGATCCTGCTGGTGGACTACACCGACCTGAAGAACCTCAAGACCACCACCATCGAGTCCGCCAAGTTCCTGCATGACGGCGGCTGGGACGCCTCCAAGCGCTACTTCATGGTCGCTGCCAACGCCTCCAACAAGGTCGCCGCGGTGGATACCAAGACCGGCAAGCTGGCCGCGCTGGTGGATACCGCGAAGATCCCGCACCCGGGTCGCGGCGCCAACTTCGTGCACCCGAAGTTCGGTCCGGTATGGTCCACCGGCCACCTGGGCGATGACGTGGTCTCGCTGATCTCCACGCCGTCCGAAGAGAAGAAGTACGCCCAGTACAAGCAGCACAACTGGAAGGTGGTGCAGGAGCTGAAGATGCCGGGCGCCGGCAACCTGTTCGTCAAGACCCACCCGAAGTCCAGGCACTTCTGGGCGGATGCGCCGATGAACCCGGAGCGTGAAGTGGCCGAGTCGGTGTACGTGTTCGACATGAACGATCTGAACAAGGCACCCAAGCAGCTCAACGTCGCCAAGGACTCCGGCCTGCCGGAGAGCAAGGCGATCCGCCGCGCCGTGCAGCCGGAGTACAACGTGGCCGGCGACGAGGTGTGGATCTCCCTGTGGGGAGGCAAGACCGACCAGTCCGCCATCGTCGTGTACGACGACAAGACCTTGAAGGTGAAGCGCGTGATCACCGATCCGGAGATCGTCACGCCCACCGGCAAGTTCAACGTCTTCAACACGATGCACGACGTGTACTGATCGCCTGCCGCCACCCCCGCGCCCGGCGCGGGGGTGAGCCGAGGACCACACCATGAAAGACCCTGAAGTTCGCACGTCGGCGTTCAAGCGCCTGCTCGCCCTGCTGAAGCGGCCCAGCGCGCGTTACTCGCTCGGCGCCCTGCTGCTGGTCGGGTTCGCGGCCGGGGTGATCTTCTGGGGCGGGTTCAACACCGTCCTGGAAGCCACCAACACCGAAGCCTTCTGCCTCTCCTGCCATGAGATGCGCGACAACGTGTACCCGGAGTACCAGCAGACCATCCACTACAGCAACCGCACCGGTGTGCGCGCCACCTGCCCGGACTGCCACGTGCCCAAGGAGTGGACCTACAAGATGGTCCGCAAGATCCAGGCTTCGCGGGAGCTGTGGGGCAAGCTGGTGGGCACCATCGACACGCCCGAGAAGTTCGAGGCCAAGCGCCTGCAGCTGGCGCGCAGCGAATGGGCGCGCATGAAGGCCGCCGACTCGCGCGAATGCCGCAACTGCCACAGCCTGGACAGCATGAACGCCGCCAGCCAGAAACAACGGGCCCGCAAGCAGCACGAGATGGCCCGCGAAGACAACATGACCTGCATTGACTGCCACAAGGGCATCGCCCACCGCAAACCGCAGGGCATGACCGAGGAAGACGAAGGATAAGGACCGCCTGACGGACCACACAGCCTTGACGGAGAACCCCACCATGACGCTTTCCCCGCTGCATACCGCAATTGCCGGCGCCCTGCTGCTGACCACCCAGGCCGCCCTCGCCGCCCCGCCCGCCGACTGGAACGCGGTGCCGGCCACTGACATCACCCTGTTCTACCCGGGCGTCTCGCCGGTGGAATGGATCACCAAGGGCACCGAACACGGCGGCGCCCGCGCCCTGAAGAAAGGCGAGACCTGTGCCGACTGCCACTCCGAGGAAGCAGGCGACATGGGCAAGAAGATCGTCGGCGGCGCGAAGCTGGAGCCCAGCCCCATCGCCGGCAAGGCGCCCTTCATCAATGCACGGGTACAGGCCGCCCATGACGGCCAGAACCTCTACCTGCGCTTCAGCTGGCAACAGCCGGCGGCGTCCGGCGCGGCGAAGATGGACGCCAAGAACCCGGTGAAGCTCGCCTACATGCTCGAAGCCGGCGCCCAGGTGGAACTGGCCGAACAGGGTGGCTGCTGGGGCAGCTGCCACAACGGCGTGCGCACCATGCCCGGCGGCGACGAACAGAAGACCAAGTACGTCAAGGACGGCTCGCTGGCGGCCGGCGTGTACTACGACCTCAACCAGTGGCGCAGCGGCGAGAACAAGGCCTACGACGGCCACATCGCCGAAGCGCGCGTGATGGAAGGCGGCAGCGCGCTCAAGGGCGCCACCGGCGGCCAGAACGGCGGCACCTGGTCGGTGGTATTCACCCGCGCCTTCGCCGGCGGCCAGGGCGACGTGACGCTCGAACCGGGCAAGGTCTACAACTTCGGCTTCGCCATCCACGACGACCACGCCAGCGGTCGCTACCACCACGTCTCGCTGGGCTACCAGCTGGGCATCGACGCCGAGGCGGGGATCACCGCCAAGCGTCTGTAAGAACCTCTCCCCGTCCCTTCAGAGACGGGGGGTACTCTTTCCGCGGCCGACCGGGACCCGGCCGCGGTTTTTTTCCCTTCCTTTATATCCAGGATTTCCACCCCTGCGCGGCTGCGATCGTGCGTAGGTGACCCGTAGGGCGGACAACGTCGTTTCTGTCCGCCGGGCGCGGCTGCGGTCGGGCGCCATCGGCGGACAGGAAAGCGCTGTCCGCCCCAAGTTCTGACCGCCCTCGTGCGCGGGCAGGGCTTTGGAACCGTTTGATTATCGTCAAGGACCTTCCTCAGGCCCGCGCGCGATCCTAGCCCCGCATCACGGCGCCCGGCCTCGGTGTGAGGGGCATCGACCCGGAGCAAAGTTTTCACCAGACCCAAGGGCCAGATCGAAAACAGCCAGTTACCCAGAACAGAGAGTACCGATCCTAAAAAAATGTACTCACCGAGTACCCCCGTACCCGCTGTAATGGCCCGCCGCGATACGACCCAGGCCGGCCCTAAGGAGATTCGCATGAGCACCGCAAGCAAACCGCTAGTGACAGGGTTCATTGCCGCTCTTTCGCTGCTCGGCGTTGCCGTCGCGCACGCCAAGACCACTACCCCCGACAGCCCTGATGCCGCCTACACCAGCCAGGCCTCGGCCGTCGATCCGTCCAGTGCCCAGGTGGTACGTAGCCCCGGCGCACCGGACCTGACCGCCGGCGAGTTCGAGAAGGCCAAGGAAATCTACTTCCAGCGCTGCGCCGGCTGCCACGGCGTGCTGCGCAAGGGCGCCACCGGCAAGCCGCTGACCCCGGACATCACCCAGCAACGCGGCCAGGCCTTCCTGGAGGCGCTGATCACCTATGGTTCGCCCGCCGGCATGCCCAACTGGGGCACGTCCAACGCGCTGACCAAGGACGAAATCACGCTGATGGCCAAGTACATCCAGCACACCCCGCCGACGCCGCCGGAGTGGGGCCTGGCCGAGATGAAGAATTCCTGGAAGGTGCTGGTCAAGCCCGAGAACCGTCCGAAGAAGCAGCTGAACAAGCTGGATCTGCCCAACCTGTTCTCCGTCACCCTGCGTGACGACGGCAAGATCGCGCTGATCGACGGCAAGACCAAGAAGATCGTCAAGACCATCGATACCGGCTACGCCGTGCACATCTCGCGCATGTCCGCCTCCGGCCGCTACCTGCTGGTGATCGGCCGCGACGCCAAGATCGACATGATCGACCTGTGGGGCAAGGAGCCGATCAAGGTCGCCGAGATCAAGGTGGGTATCGAGGCCCGCTCGGTGGAAACCTCGAAGTTCAAGGGCTACGAGGACAAGTACGTGATCGCCGGCGACTACTGGCCGCCGCAGTTCACCATCATGGACGGCGAAACCCTGGAGCCGCTGCAGATCGTCTCTACCCGCGGCATGACCGTCGGCACCCAGGAATACCATCCGGAACCGCGCGTGGCGGCGATCATCGCCTCCCACGAACACCCGGAGTTCATCGTCAACGTCAAGGAAACCGGCAAGGTCATGCTGGTGAACTACGAGGACATCGACAACCTGTCCATCACCAGCATCGGCACCGCGCCGTTCCTGCATGACGGCGGCTGGGACGTCAGCCACCGCTACTTCATGACGGCGGCGAACAACTCCAACAAGGTCGCGGTGATCGACTCCAAGGACCGCAAGATGGCGGCCCTGGTGGACGTCGGCAAGATCCCGCACCCGGGTCGTGGCGCCAACTTCAACCACCCGAAATACGGTCCGGTGTGGGCCACCAGCCACCTGGGCGACGAGACCATCTCGCTGATCGGCACCGATCCGGAGAAGAACCCGCAGCACGCCTGGAAGGTGGTGGAAACCCTCAAGGGCCAGGGCGGCGGTTCGCTGTTCATCAAGACCCACCCGAAATCACGCAACCTGTACCTGGATACCACCTTCCACCCCGACGCGGCGATCAGCCAGTCGGTGACGGTGTTCAACATCGACAATCTGGCGGCCGGCTACACCGTTCTGCCTATTGGCGACTGGTCCGGAATCAAGGAAGGTGCCAAGCGCGTCGTGCAGCCTGAGTACAATAAGGCCGGCGACGAAGTCTGGTTCTCGGTTTGGAGCGGTCAGGACGAGGAATCGGCCATCGTGGTGGTCGACGACAAGACCCTCAAGCTCAAAACAGTGATCCGGGACAAAAGGTTGATTACCCCGACGGGTAAATTCAACGTGCACAACACTCAGTACGACGTTTACTGAGGTACCTCCGCGGGACGGGTTCGCCGCCCGTCCCATTAGCCTTAAGGAAGTCTTTATATGAAGAAAGTCCTGCTCCCGATGCTCGCCCTGGGCGCCGCCATGAGCCTGCAGCCGGCCCTGGCCGCTGACGGTGAAGCGCTGTTCAAGAGCAAGCCCTGCGCTGCCTGCCACAACGCCGACATGAAGATGGTCGGCCCGGCCCTCAAGGACATCGCCGCCAAGTACGCCGGTGTCGCCGGTGCCGCCGACACCCTGGCCCTGCACATCAAGAACGGCAGCCAGGGCGTCTGGGGTCCGATCCCGATGCCGCCGAACGCCGTATCCGACGCCGAAGCCAAGACCCTCGCCGAGTGGGTCCTGTCGCTGAAGAAGTAAACCGCAGGGGGACGTCATGAACAGATCGCGATTGCTGAGTTTCATCACCGCCCTGAGCATGACGTCCCTGCTGTCAATTCCCCCGGTGTCGGCCGATGAATCCATCGACCGCCGCCAGCTGGAGCATCTGCTCCTGCAGGACTGTGGTTCCTGCCACGGCCTGCGCCTGACCGGCGGACTCGGCCCGGCCATCACCCCCGAGGCCCTCGCCGGCAAACCCCGCGACTCCCTGATCGCCACTGTTACCCACGGCCGCCCCGGCACCGCCATGCCCGGCTGGAACGCCCTGCTCAACGACGGCGAAATCACCTGGCTGGTCGATAGACTCCTGCAAGGAAATCCCTGACATGAAGCGCCCTTCCCTGCTGCTGGCCCTGGCCAGCCTGGCTCTCTGCGCCTGCGCGCAGCCCACCCTGCGCGGCACCGGTGATCTTGGCGTGGTGGTCGAACGCGCCGCCGGCACCCTGCAGCTCGTCGAAACCAGCGGCCAGACCCGCCTGGCGCGCATCGAGGGCCTGGGCGACCTGTCACACGCCTCGGTGGTGTTCTCCCGCGACCAGCGCTTCGCCTACGTGTTCGGCCGCGACGGCGGGCTGAGCAAGGTCGACCTCTTGGAACAGCGCCTGGTCAAGCGCGTGGTGCAGGGCGGCAACAGCATCGGCGGCGCCATCAGCCAGGACGGCACGCTGATCGCCGTGGGCAACTACGAGCCGGGCGGCGTGAAGGTGTTCGACGCCGTGACCCTGGAACCGGTGGCCGACATCCCCGCCACCCCGCTGCCCGACGGCAGCCGCAACTCCCGGGTGGTCGGCGTCACCGACGTGCCCAACAACGGCTTCATCTACAGCCTGTTCGACACCGGCGAAACCTGGCTGCTGGACTTCAGCGAAAGCCGCACGCCGAAGGTCACCCGCTTCGAGAACATCGGCAAACAGCCCTACGACGCCCTGCTCACCCCGGATGGCCGCTACTACGTGGCCGGTCTGTTCGGCGAGGACGGCATGGCCAAGCTCGACCTCTGGCACCCCGAGCGCGGCATCGAACGCATTCTCGATGGCTACGGCCGCGGCCAGCAGAAGCTGCCGGTCTACAAGATGCCGCACCTGGAAGGCTGGACCGTGGCCGGCGAGCAGACCTTCGTCCCGGCCATCGGCCAGCACCGCGTGCTGGTGGTCGACAGCCACAGCTGGAAGCAGATCGGCGCCATCGACGTGGCCGGCCAGCCGGTGTTCGTCATGGCCCGCCCGGACGGCCGGCAGATCTGGGTGAACTTCGCCCACCCGGACAACCACCTGATCCAGGTGATCGACACCGAAACCCGCAAGGTCATCAAGACCCTGGAACCCGGCCCGGCCGTGCTGCACATGGAATTCACCGCGCGCGGCGACCAGCTGTGGCTGTCGGTGCGCGACAACAACGAGGTGCAGGTCTGGGACCCGTACCGCCTGGAGCTGATCCAGCGCCTGCCGGCCGACAGCCCCAGCGGCATCTTCTTCACCAGCCGCGCCCACGAGACGGGGCTGTGACATGGACCGCCTCCAGCCGCTGGACCGACGACTGATCGAACGCTTCCAGCACGGCATGCCGCTGTGCGCCGAGCCCTACCGGGCCATGGCCGAGGAACTGGGCTGCAGCGAACAGGCGCTGCTCGACAGCCTGCGCCGACTGCAAGAGCGCGATGCCCTGTCGCGCATCGGCCCGGTGTTCGAGCACAGCCGCGCCGGCGCCAGCACCCTGGTCGCCCTGGCGGTGCCCGCCGAACGCCTGGAACAGGTGGCCGCGCGCATCAGCCAGTACCCCGAGGTCAACCACAACTACCGACGCGAGCACGCCTACAACCTGTGGTTCGTGCTCACCGGGCCGGATCGCGCCAGCCTGGATCGCCTGCTCACCGAGATCGAGACGGACACCGGCCTGGCCCCGCTCGATTTGCCGATGGAGCACTCCTACCGCATCGACCTGGGTTTTTCCCTGGAGAACCTGCCATGACGCCGCTCGACGACCTGCAGGCCGTGCGCCTGCGCCGCCTGCTGGAAGAAGGCCTGCCGCTGGAAGCCAGTCCGTATCGTCTGCTGGCCGAGCGCATCGGCGCCACCGAAGACCAGGTGCTCGCACAGGTCCGCCAGTGGCAGAGCGAGGGGCTGTTCCGCCGCGTCGGCCTGGTGCTCAAGCACCGCGCCCTGGGCATCCACGCCAACGCCATGCTGGTGCTGGACATCCCCGACGCCGAGGTGGACGCGGTGGGCGAACGGCTGTCCGCCGCGCCGGGGGTCAACCTCTGCTACCGCCGCCCGCGCCGCCTGCCGCACTGGCCCTACAACCTGTTCTGCATGGTGCACGGCCGCGAGCGGGCCAGCGTCACCGCGCACATCGCCGCGCTGCTGGCCGAACTGGGCCTGAGCGAGCGGCCGCACAAGCTGCTGTTCAGCACCCGCGCCTACAAGCAATGCGGCGGGCGCTTCGCGCCGGCCCTGGACCGCGCCCATGGATGACCTCGACCGCCACCTGATCAACCGCCTGCAACTGGGCCTGCCGCTGGTGCCGCGCCCGTGGGAGGCCCTGGCCGAGGAACTGCACAGCGATTCCGCCACCCTGCGCGCCCGCGTGCAGGCCCTGCTGGACGACGGCACCCTCACCCGCTTCGGCCCCATGTTCGACATCGACCGCCTGGGCGGCGCCTTCACCCTGGCCGCCCTGTCCGTGCCGGAAGAACGCTTCGACGCCGTGGCCGCCATCCTCGACGGCCTGCCGGAAGTCGCCCACAACTACCGCCGCGAACACCAGTGGAACATGTGGTTCGTGCTCGGCTGCGCCACCCCCGAAGGCATCGCCGCCACCATCGAACGCATCGAAGCGCTGACCGGCCTGCCGGTGCTCAACCTGCCCAAGGAGGAGACCTACCATGTCGGCCTGCATTTCCAGGTTTGATGGGGCGCTGGTCCGCCGCCTGATGGAACTCACCCAGGCCGGCCTGCCGCTGGTGGACAACCCCTGGGGCTGGATCGGCGAACAGCTCGGCCTCGACGAACAGGCCGTGCTCGACCTGCTGCGCCAGCTGCAGGCCGACGGAGCCATCCGCCGCATCGCCGCCGTGCCCAACCACTACCGCCTCGGCTACCGCCACAACGGCATGACCGTGTGGGACGTGGACGACGCCGAACTCCCCCACCTTGGCCCGCTGCTCGGCGCGCAAGCCTTCGTCAGCCACTGCTACCGCCGCCCCCGCCGCGACGGCTGGCGCTACAACCTGTTCGCCATGGTGCATGGGCGTAGCGCGGAAGAGATCGAGGCGTACCGGGCGCAGATTCGCGAATTGCTGGGCGAGGCGTGCCGGGGGGATGAGATGCTGGTGAGTAGTCGGATATTGAAGAAGACGGGGTTGAGGGTGTAACCAGAGGCAAATGCTTCGGCTCCGCACCTGCGACTTTATGGTCATTGTTTGCCCATACCGTCCGAGCTAACTTCGGACTTCCCTCCGCTGGCAAAGGATTGCTGTCTTGCTTACTGCTTTTTTCATTAGCCCCATGCATGTTCTAGAACCGTGCTTTTCGACGTGGCTGGCACTTGCCTGTGTTCAGGTTGCGCGTGCGGCGCGCGTCTAGCGCACGCGAATATGGGATAGGGCCGCGGGGCTGGAGGTCAGCGATGGGTTCGCACAGCATTTCGCTCGGGGAGTGTTTCCGAACGGAGCTCGACCGAATCCTCGGTTATTCGTTAGATGCATAAGCGTGGAATTCCATCTAACCGCTTTTATACACTCCTCACCACCAAGTTGCTCTTACTGTTAGAAAGGGAGATTCGGATGGCAAGATTTATCATTAACAACAACCAGCAATCGAACGGCGACTACGAAGTTCACAACAAAACAACTGGCTGTTCCTACATGCCACACGTAGAAAGCCAAGTCGATCTCGGAGAGCATCTAAATTGTCATGGCGCTGTCGCACATGCCAAGCGGCAATGGCCACAGGCACAAATTAATGGCTGCTACTACTGCTGCCCTTCGTGCCACACCAGCTAGCAATACATAACCCTTCGGTCAAACGCCCCTGCATTCCGGGGCCGCCTACCTTTTTTATTTAAAGGCAAGTAAGTACGTAATATCCCTAGAAAAAATTTGACTATAAAAACGGGCAGATTTATTTATTTTAGCCAGTCGCGCACCCGCTAGGTATCTCGAAAAATAAATCTGCCCCTTTCGATCAAGACAATATTACATCTAATTACTCATAGAGTAGAGATAATGAATAACCGTCTAACAGCCGAGGCGTTCATAATATTCTTGCTTGGAGGTGTTCCGCTCATCGCCAGCTACTTGCTAGGCGGCGCAAATAATCTTCAAATCATGACCAAGGTCCTTGTCACTAATAATAACTTCCTAAACTATTACATTATTTCTCTATTTGTCGCATCCCTTCTAACTGGATGGCTAAGCTGGCTCATTTGGAAGCCTACAGATTCGACCAGAGAAACTTGGAAAATCATCACAACAATTCTGACTGAGGCCGGCTCTGGTGCGCTAGGCATCATCAGAGTTGCAGCCGGAGTCCTGCTTACTTTCCCCTCAATGTGGCTGTTCCTTGAGCCAGATAGTTTCATGCTAGAAAAGGCCGCCCCTCTAATCATTTACGGAATTATTGCATTCGGTGAGTGCGTAATAATTTCGGGCTGGCAAAAAACCATACAGCGTAGGGCGCGAATTAATCTCTAGCAACACGCCAAACCAAAAAAGCTGCACTTTTGAGCCAGACACCAACACTAATAGATAAGGATATTCCCATGAAGTTATCGGCATTACTAATCTCAAACTTTAAGGGTATTAAGGAAGAAATAAAAATAATCATCGACAACATTGTCGTCCTAGTCGGCCCCAACAACAGCTGCAAGTCTACAATTCTAGATGCATACGAAGCCTATGTTTCCATGGGAAGCGCTTTAAGCCTGGATCACTTCCACGGTCGAAATTTCGCTAATCCAGTGATCATTACAGGCGTATTTAATGATGTTACGCAGGATGACATCGAAACTTTAGGCCAGGAGTGGCACTTGCAAAATGATCCTGAGTTTGGTGACTGTGCAAAATTTCAAATTCGCTGGGAAGCACCAGACGAAAACGGTGTGAAATATAGCTTTAGCAATAAGACGAATGATTGGAAAAAAGGTGGCGCAGGTGGATGGAATGCTATATTGCAGAGCAGATTGCCAATCCCAATACGGCTAAATCCAAATGACGGCTACGATGCACTAGAGAAAGTTGTAAAGGACTTAGCATCAAAGAATGCCGCCAAGAAATTAAAAGATGACAAGAGTAAAATCGCCGGCATCGTCGCAGAAATTGAAAAACTTGCTCAAGAAGTAGACAAAGAGCTTTCTGGCAGCATTGGACAGCTAAGCAATAAAATTCAATTGGAGCTAAACAAACTTTTTCAAGGCGCTACTGTAAGCTTTGAGACCGGCGTAGGAAAATTTAAAGCGGAAGACGCCATTAAAGATGGAAGCAAGTTTTACATTAAAACAAGTAACCACCCATCATCTCTGGAGCATCAAGGGACAGGATTGAAAAGGGCTTTTTTATGGTCAGCCGTTAACGCTTTGTGTAGTGAGGGGATGTATAAGCAGGGTACAAAAGTAATTCAGGACGAAGCACCAAAAGTACTTTTAATTGATGAGCCCGAAATAAACCTTCATCCATCATTAATCAGAGCCGCCAGAAAAGCCATTTATGCATTGGCGGATTTAGATGGATGGCAAGTAATCTGCACCACTCATTCACCAGTATTCATTGACCTAACCCAAGACCACACTACGCTAATTAAAGTATCTAATAACCAGCAGGGGGTTTTGTACTTCCAAACGGATAAAGCTCAATTTAGCCCTGACGAGCGAGAAAATCTAAAGATGCTAAATCGTTGCTGTCCGACGGTGAATGAATTCTTCTTTTACCCTAATTCCATCTTGGTTGAGGGAGATACCGAATACCTAGCCTATCAGTACATAATAGAAAAAAGCGGCATGGAAGGAAGTTATTGCGTCATTAATTGCAGAGGAAAAGCAAACATCCCCACATTCATCAAGATATTTGATCAGTTCAACGCAAATGCCATTGCAGTTCACGACTTAGACACAAAGCTCAGAAAAGATGGCGCAGCCAATGCTATGTGGACAATTAACCTAAATATTCGAGCATTAGCTGATGCAACAAACGGACGAGTTAAGACAGTTGTTCATAACCCCGATTTTGAAGGTTTCTACCTCGACGAATCTCCAACTAAAGACAAGCCATACAATTTATTTACGCACTTAACATCTGCTGATTTTGAAACTAATGAAAAATATAAAGAGCTAAGGGAATCCCTGAATTCAATTATTAATGGAACTCATAAGGGCTTATACAGCACACAAGCAGAACTAGACGCCATGGCTTAAGCTCATGTAAAGGGGGATACAGGAAGTGCCCCCTGGCTGGCTTCACCGCCTGCTCGCCCCCTTCAATACTCCACCCTCCCCCGCCCAGCCTTGATCGCCGCCCTCTGACTCTTGCCTTCAAGCCGCCGCTTTTTCGAGCCAAGGGTCGGCTTGGTCGGGCGCCGAGCCTTCTCCACCTTGCCAGCGCTGCGAATCAGCTCGGCCAGGCGTTGCAGGGCATCCAGACGATTCTGTTCCTGGGTGCGGTACTGCTGCGCCTTGATGATGACCACCCCGTCGGCGGTGATGCGGCTGTCGCGCAGCGCCAGCAGGCGCTCCTTGTAGAACTCCGGCAGCGACGAGGCACGGATATCGAAGCGCAGATGCAGCGCGCTGGATACCTTGTTGACGTTCTGCCCACCGGCGCCCTGGGCACGGATCGCGCTCAGCTCGATTTCGCTGTCGGGCAGTTCGACGGAGTTGGAGATGTGCAGCATGGCGGGCTCGGAGAATGGCCGGGGCGACAGGATACCCCCGGCCCCGCCTGGCCGCGACCCCACGGTTCCGACCGGTGCAGAGCCCAACGGCGGCCGGGGAAAGGCGCCGACCGCCCAACGATTAGCGCAGCCGGGGCGTTGTGCCTGGCGGACGAGGCATCGGTGTGGTTTTGTGGCTAGCCCGTGTACTTAGTCACCATAAAAGAGGTGCTGGCACGGGCCTGCGCGCGTGTAATCCTTATCAAGACGATAATTTGTAATCAACTTTGATTGGTTATCGACCTGAAGAATCAGCTTGCATTTGACGTTAACGTTTTTCGTATCGTACACAATGCCAGTCGTCATGCCAGGACGGTCCGTATTGTAGTAGGCATAGCTATCTGCCTCATACGTTATGCTTCGGGTACGAGAAAAATCCCAAATATAAGCCGTTATTTCATTGTTGATTTTCTCGGCTTTCAAAGGCTGCCCCCACTTAACCATGGCGGCATCGATGGGCTTTCCTTCCCAGTGGTTCTTTTGAACCAATTCAGGGATGGAAGGGACATCCACGCCCAGGATATGGCAGGCACTCAATAAAAAACTTGATGCAACAATGACTGAAGCACCCATGATTTTTTTCATTTAATTCCCTTCCAAGTTATATCCGTATCTTTTTCGGTGAACTGCCGGTGCAGAACCAGCGGCGGCCGGAAAAGCGCCGACCTCCCTACGCGTGCGTTGACGGCGCCGGGCTCAGAACCGCCATTCCGGTTTGAACAGGCCAACCACGAAAAACAGCGTGCTAAAGCCCCACGCCACCAGCGCATAGAGGCGGATCTGCTCGGCGTTCCAGCCCCACGCGAACCACTCCAGAAACACCATGCTCTTCCAGCCTTCGAGCCAGCGCGCGCCGCCCCAGCTGATGATCCATTTCCAGAACAGGCTGTTCAGGCAGTAGAGCGCAACGAAATCTCCGGTTTCCACGGATGCTCCTCGGCGATGGTCGGGGAGCCCGAGTCTATGCACAGCGGCCTGTGCCCGGATTGACGGCGATCTCGTTGCAACCGGAACCCTGCGGCTTCGCTGCAATAAACATCGGCGATCGTGAAAGCGTCGGCCGGTCGTAGCGTAGGCCACCGGGCGTGGCTTCGGTGCAATCCGAATCGGCGACCGAGAAAGCGCCGACCGCCCTGCCGGAACGCCGCCGTTGTGCCTCTGCAACATCACCACCAACCGCCCTCGCCTCCTCAGGGCGCGTGCGCCTCCACCGCGACATATCCGCGCTCCCTAATCGATCAGGCTGTGGCACAGCACTTTGCTTGTTTCTGATCAA
Organism: Pseudomonas sp. RL; assembly: GCF_000647775.1. Taxonomy (NCBI): domain Bacteria; kingdom Pseudomonadati; phylum Pseudomonadota; class Gammaproteobacteria; order Pseudomonadales; family Pseudomonadaceae; genus Pseudomonas; species Pseudomonas sp. RL. The sequence continues at coordinate 16,188 of NZ_JBOY01000033.1, forward strand.
GGAGCGAGACGGCCGGCTCGGCGATTCTCCCACGCAAAGGAGGCCTATTCGGTCTCGCGAGGAGAATTGTCCATGCTGCGAATCAGCCATTACCTGCGCGCGCTGGCCCGGCCGGAGGCCGGTCCCGTGCTGGGCGCGCGGGGCACGCCGGGGACCCGGCCGCCGGTGGTGATCTGGAACCTGTTGCGGCGCTGCAATCTCACCTGCAAGCACTGCTACGCCACCTCCGCCGACAGCGAGTTCCGCGACGAGCTGGACACCGCCGAGGCGCTGCGGGTGATCGACGACCTGCACACCGCCGGGGTGAAGGTGCTGATCCTCTCCGGCGGCGAACCGCTGCTGCGCGAGGACATCTTCGAGCTGTCCGCCTACGCCCGCGACAAGGGTTTCTTCGTCGCGCTGTCGACCAACGGCACGCTGATCGACGCGGGCAACATCGACCGGATCGTCGCCGCCCAGTACGACTACGTGGGCATCAGCATCGATGGCCTGGAGGCGGTGCACGACGACTGGCGCCAGCTCAAGGGCAGCTTCGCCGCCTCGATGCATGCCATCGACCTGTGCCGGGCGCACGACATCCGCGTCGGCCTGCGCACCACCCTCACCCAGTACAACTACCCGCAACTGCCCGAGATCCTCGCGCTGATGCGCGAGCACGACGTGCAGAAGTTCTACCTTTCGCACCTCAACTACAGCGGGCGCGGCAAGCGCAGCCGCAAGGCCGACGCCCATCACCGCATGACCCGCGACGCCATGGGCCAGCTGTTCGAGCAGGCCTGGGCCGACGTGGTGAACGGCCGCGACACCGATTTCGTCACCGGCAACAACGACGCCGACGCCATCCTGCTGCTGCAGTGGGTGCGCGAGCGCCTGCCGCAGCACGCCGCGCGCCTGGAGAAGATGCTGCGCGCCTGGGGCGGCAACGCCTCGGGCAGCGGCATCGCCAACATCGACAACACCGGCGCCGTGCACCCGGACACCTACTGGTGGCAGCACACCGTGGGCAACGTGCGCCAGCGCAGTTTCCGCGACATCTGGCTGGACAACCCCGATCCGCTGCTGCTGCGCCTGCGCGAACACCCGCGCGCCGTGGAAGGCCGCTGCGCCGAGTGCCAGTGGCTGTCGATCTGCAACGGCAACACCCGTACCCGCGCCTGGGCCGAAGGCAACCTGTGGGGTGAAGACCCCGGCTGCTACCTGAGCGACACGGAAATCGGCCTACCGGAAACCCACTGCATTCCCAGCGTGCAGCTCGCCTGACCGCATCCGACACAAGCGGCCACCAGAGCCGCCGATGAGACGAGATAAGGAGTCCGCATGGACCAGCTCACCCTCCCCCCTGCACTGCACGCGTCCCTCGTACCCGGCGAGGTCGCCCTGGTTGGCGCCGGTCCCGGCGATCCCGGCCTGCTCACCCTGCGCGCCTGGAGCCTGCTGCAACAGGCCGACGCGGTGGTCTACGACCGCCTGGTCAGCGACGAACTGCTGGCCCTGCTGCCGGCGCGCTGCGCCCGCCATTACGTCGGCAAGGCCAGCGGCTACCACAGCCTGCCCCAGGAACAGATCAACCAGCTGCTGCTGGACCTGGCCCGCGACCGCCTGCGCGTGGTGCGCCTGAAGGGCGGCGACCCGTTCATCTTCGGCCGGGGCGCCGAGGAGCTGGAGTTCCTGCTCGATCAGGGCGTCGACTGCCAGGTGGTGCCCGGCATCACTGCCGCCTCAGGCTGCACCACCTACGCCGGCATCCCGCTCACCCACCGCGACCTGGCGCATTCCTGCCAGTTCATCACCGGCCACCTGCAGAAGGACGGCGAGCTGAAGCTGCCGTGGAGCAGCCTGGCCAACGGCGGCCAGACCCTGGTGTTCTACATGGGCCTGGCCAGCCTCGGGGTGATCGGCCGCCAGCTGATCGCCGCCGGCCTGGCCGCCGATACCCCGGCCGCGCTGATCAGCCGTGGCACCCATGCGGATCAGCGCGTGGTGCGCGGCACGCTGGCGGAGCTGGAGGAAATGGCCTGCAGCAACCAGCTGAGCGCGCCGGCCCTGACGGTGATCGGCAAGGTGGTCGGTCTGTTCGCCGAGCGCACTCCGCAGTTCCCGGCGCGCCTCGTCGCCACGGAGGAAGACCCATGCGACTGATCATGACCCTGCTGGCCATCGCCGCCCTGCCGGCGGCGACCTTCGTGGCCCTCGACCTGTGCATCCCCAAGGCGGCCGCCGCGACGCTGGACGCCGATGCCCTGTACCGCCAGCACTGCCAGTCCTGTCACGGCGAGAATCGCCTGGGCGGCGCCGGCCCGGCGCTGCTGCCGGAAAGCCTCGGCCGCCTGAAGCCCGCCGAGGCGAAAAAGGTGATCCGTGACGGCCGCCCCGCCAGCCAGATGGCGGCCTACGGGCACCTGCTGGATGACGGCCAGGTCCAGGCGCTGACCGACTACCTGTACACCCCGCCCGCCGTGGCGCCGCAATGGACCGACGCCGACCTGCGCGCCAGCCACCGTCTGCTGGCCGATGTGCGCAAGCTACCGGACACCCCGCAGCACGGCGCCGATCCGCTCAACCTGTTCGTGGTGGTGGAAGCCGGCAACCATCAGGTGCGCATCCTCGACGGCGACCGCTTCGAGGAGCTGGCCAAATTCCAGTCGCACTTCGCCCTGCATGGCGGGCCGAAGTTCTCGCCGGACGGGCGCTTCGTCTACTTCGCCTCCCGGGACGGCTGGATCAGCGTCTACGACCTGCACAACCTGAAGATGATTGCCGAGGTGCGCGCCGGCCTGAACACCCGCAACCTGGCGGTCAGCAACGACGGCCGCTGGGCGCTGGTGGGCAACTACCTGCCGGGCGAGCTGGTGGTGCTGGACGCCCGCGACCTGTCGCTGGTCAAGCGCATCCCGGCCCAGGGTCTGGACGGCACGATTTCCCGGGTCAGCGCCGTGTACACCGCGCCGCCGCGCGACAGTTTCGTGGTGGCGCTCAAGGATGTGCAGGAAGTGTGGGAGCTGTCCTACGCCGGCCAGCCGACCTTCGAACCGCGCCGCATCCCGGCGGCGGACTTCCTCGACGACTTCTCCTTCACCCCGGACTACCGCCAGCTGCTGGCCACCTCGCGCAAGGCCAAGGGCGGCCAGGTGATCGACCTGGACAGCGGCAAGGCGCTGACCGACATCCCGCTGCCGGGCATGCCGCACCTGGGCTCGGGCATCTACTGGCAGCGCGACGGCCAGTGGGTGTTCGCCACGCCTAACGTCAGCCAGGGGCTGATCTCGGTGCTGGATATGCAGAGCTGGAAGCTGATCGAGGAAATCCCCACCGAAGGGCCGGGCTTCTTCATGCGCAGCCACGCCGACTCGAAGTACGCCTGGACCGACGTGTTCTTCGGCCCCAACAACGACGCCATCCACCTGATCGACAAGCAGTCCCTCAAGGTCGCCCACACCCTGCGGCCGATGCCCGGCAAGAACGCCGCCCACGTGGAGTTCACCCGCGACGGCAAGCACCTGCTGCTCAGCGTGTGGGACACCGACGGCGCGCTGCTGGTGATCGAGTCCGACACCCTCAAGGAGGTGAAGCGCATCCCCATGAACAAGCCCTCGGGCAAGTACAACGTGGGCAACAAGATCGGCTTCGTGGAAGGCACCTCGCACTGAGCCCGGCGGTTGCCGAGCCTGGCGTTGGGCGGACAACGCTTCACCTGTCCGCCGCTGGGCGCTCCGCCGATACCGCTGTCTGGCGGACAAGAACGACGTTGTCCGCCCTACGCCCCTGAGGTAGACCGCCTCGGGTCCTGCGTCTGGCCGCGACCAAAAGCTCGCGAATGAATTCGCTCCCACCGGGTTCATCGTCGAGCGCCGGCGATTCCCGATCCCGTCGCTATGCTCTCTGGGTTCACAACCCCTCTGAGGAGAGCCCATGAAGCCGAACATCACCCTGCTGGCCCTGCTGCTTGGCAGCGGCGCCGCCGTTGCCGATACCACCGTCACCCTGAACGCGGTCGATAGCCATGGCGTCGGCCAGGCGCTGGGCGAGGTCACCATAACCACCACCGAATACGGCCTGGTGTTCACCCCCAACCTGCACGGGCTGCCCAGCGGGCTGCACGGGTTTCATGTGCATCAGAATCCCAGCTGCGAACCGGCCGAGGTCAACGGCACCGCCACCGCGGCGGCAGCCGCCGGCGGGCATTACGACCCGCAGAACACCGGCAAGCACGGCACGCCGTGGGGCGACGGCCACCTGGGCGACCTGCCGGCGCTGTACGTGGACGAGGAAGGCAACGCCCGCCAGCCGGTGCTGGCCCCGCGCCTGAAGAAAGAAGAGGCGATCAAGGGCCGCTCGCTGATGGTGCACGCCGGCGGAGACAACCACGCCGATCATCCGCAGCCGCTGGGCGGCGGCGGAGCCCGGGTGGCCTGTGGGGTGATTCAGTAGCCGCTGCGCTGCCGCCGGCGGGACGCAAGGTCCCGCCGGCTCCATCTGATACGGTTTTTTATCAAAAACCTGAGCCTGTTTTTAAATCAGCCCGCCCCCGATCATTCCCGCAGCCCATTACGATTGTCGGGAACCTCCCATGAACGAACGCATCCCTGCCCGGGTCATCGAGACCATCGACCCCGGCAAGCCGGCTCGCCCGCTTGAAGGCGCCATCCACACCCGCAGCTTCACCGGCCGCTACCGCACGCTGCGCATGCTCGGCTCGGGGTTTCTGTTCCTGCTGTTCTTCGGCACCGTCTGGCTGACCTGGAACGACCGCCAGGCCGTGCTCTGGGATCTGGCCAACCGCCAGTTCCACATCTTCGCCGCCACCTTCCTGCCGCAGGACTTCATCCTGCTGTCGGCGCTGCTGATCATTTGCGCGTTCGGCCTGTTCTTCATCACCGTGGCCGCCGGCCGGGTGTGGTGCGGCTACACCTGCCCGCAAAGCGTGTGGACCTGGGTGTTCATGTGGGTGGAAAAGGTCACCGAGGGCGACCGCAACCAGCGCATCAAGCTGGACGCGGCGCCCTGGTCATGGAATAAGCTGCGCAAGCGCGGCGCCAAGCACGGTCTGTGGCTGGGCATCAGCCTGGTCACCGGGCTGACCTTCGTCGGCTACTTCACGCCGATTCGCGGCCTGCTCCAGGACCTGCTTGAGCTGCGGCTGCTCGATGCCGGCGTGCTGTGGGTCGTCGGCTTCGCCGCCGCCACCTACCTGAATGCCGGCTGGCTGCGCGAGAAGGTCTGCCGCGACATGTGCCCCTACTCGCGCTTCCAGAGCGTGATGTTCGACCGCGATACCCTGCTGATCGCCTACGACAGCGCCCGTGGCGAGCCCCGCGGAGCGCGCCGCAAGGACAGCGAACCGCGCGCCGCCGGGCTGGGCGACTGCATCGACTGCACGCTGTGCGTGCAGGTCTGCCCCACCGGCATTGATATCCGTGACGGCCTGCAGCTGGAATGCATCGGCTGCGGCGCCTGCATCGACGCCTGCGACACCGTCATGGACAAGCTGGGCTATGCGCGCGGCCTGGTGCGCTACACCTCGGAACGCGAACTGGACGGCGGGCGCACCCGTTGGCTGCGTCCGCGCCTGGTCGGCTACGCCATTGCCCTGTCGGTGATGATCGCCCTGTTCATCTGGGCGCTGGCCGCGCGGCCGCTGCTGTCGCTGGACGTGACCCGCGACCGTGGCCTGTTCCGGGAAAACACCGAGGGGCAGATCGAGAACATCTACCGTCTCAAGCTGATCAACAAGACCCAGAGCCCGGCCCGTTACCAGTTGGCGCTGGACGCCGGCGACGCGCTGCGCCTCAACGCGCCGGCCGAGTTCCGGCTGGCGGCCGGCGAGATCCTGGATATTCCGGTCAGCATCACCCGCGTCTCGGACCGGGGACAGGGCATGACCACGGAGATCCGCTTCGCGCTGCGCGACCTCGATCATCCCGAGCGCCGGGTCGACACGCCCTCCACCTTCATCGCACCGCAGCGCTGACACCGCCGGCGGCCTGTTAGAGTGCCGCCGACCCAGCAACGGATCAGGACCGCATGAAGCGCTACGAAAAGTTCGCCGACGAGATCGCCGAACTCATCCACACCGGCGTGCTGGCCGCTGGCGCAAAGCTGCCCTCGGTGCGGCATGCCAGCCGCACCTACGGCGTCAGCCCGTCCACGGTGTTCCAGGCCTATTACCTGCTGGAGGACCGGGGCCTGATCCAGGCCCGGGCGCGCTCGGGCTATTACGTGCGCGAGCAGGGCCCGCTGCCGATGCCCGAGCCGGGGCCGCCGTCGGCGCAGGCCACCGAGGTCGGCGTCAGCGAACTGGTGTTCTCGGTGCTGGGCTCGCTCAAGGACCCGCACACGGTGCCGTTCGGCTCGGCCTTTCCCAGCCCCGACCTGTTCCCCCTGCCACGCCTGGCGCGCTCCATGGCCCACGCCCTGCGCCACCTGTCGCCCCACGAGGTGATTGCCGACATGACCGCCGGCAATGCCGACCTGCGCCGGCAGATCGCCCTGCGCTACATGGTGCATGGCGTGATGTTGCCGCTGGAGGAGCTGGTCATCACCAATGGCGCGCTGGAAGCCCTCAACCTGGCCCTGCAATGCGTCACCCAGCCGGGCGATCTGGTGGCCATCGAGTCGCCGACCTTCTATGCCTGCCTGCAGGTACTGGAACGCCTCCAGCTCAAGGCCGTGGAGATTCCCGTGCATCCGCGCACCGGCATCGATCTCGACCAGTTGGCCGAGCGCCTGGAGCGGATGCCGATCCGCGCCTGCTGGTTCATGAGCAGCCTGCAGAACCCGCTCGGCGCCAGCCTGGACGACGACAAGAAGCGCGCACTCTGCCAGCTGCTCAAGCGCCACCAGGTGCCGCTGATCGAGGACGATGTGTATGCCGAGCTGTACTACGGCAACCAGCCGCCCCGACCGGTGAAGAGTTTCGACGACGAGGGGCTGGTGCTGCATTGCAGCTCGTTCTCCAAGTGCCTGGCTCCGGGTTACCGGGTCGGCTGGGTGGCGGCCGGGCGCTATGCCGAGCGCATCGCCAAGCTCAAGCTGATGACCACCCTGTCGCCGTCGGTTCCCGCCCAGGCGGCGATCGCCGATTACCTGCAGCATGGCGGCTACGACCGGCATCTGCGGCGCCTGCGCCACGCGCTGGAAACGCAGCAGGGCGCGATGCTGGCCTCGGCGGCGCGGCATTTCCCGGCGGGCACGCGGGTCACCCAGCCCACCGGCGGCTACTTCCTGTGGTTCGAATTCCCCGAACAGGTCGACGCGCTCGTGCTGTTCAAACTGGCGCTGGCCCAGGGCATCAGCCTGGCGCCGGGGCCGATCTTCTCCGCCAGCCAGGGCTTCGGCCACTGTGCCCGGCTCAACCACGGCCATCCGTGGAGCCCGGTCCATGAGCGGGCCATGGACGTGCTGGGGCGCATCCTGCACTCCTTCTGACGGCGATGCCCCCTAGGCACCGTGCGCTTCGCGCTCCGCCACCAGCTGGTTGACGATGCGCATCACCTCGCGGTTGGCCTGCTCCATGCCGCCCAGGTGCCGCAGGGCGTCCTCCAGGGCCTGGCGATCGTAGGCGGCCAGCGCGGCCCGGGCCTCGTCGTGCACGGCGGTATGCGGTGCCTCGATCTGCCGGAGCGCGCCCTCGCGGTCGCGACGATCCTCGGCGTAGTACCACTGGCCGAAGCGGCAGGCGTGCTCATCCGGCAGCTGCGGCGTGTCGGCGCCGTTGCCTAGCAGGTGGTTGTAGACGACGAACTTCAGTCCCAGCTCATCCAGGTTGGCGCGTTCGATGGCCGCGCGGCGGGCGGACGCCTCGATGCCCTGGCGCATGCGCAGCGCCAGCGCGTGCAGCCCGTGCATCGCCGTCACCGCCGCACCGGTGGTGTCGCTGAAGCCCCGGGCCTGGCGGCCCTGCGCCTCGATGCACTGGTTGACCTCGTCGATATTGCTCTGCACCTCGCCGATGCGCGCGACGATTTCCTGGGTGGCCTGGGCGCTTTTTTCCGCGAGTTGGCGCACCTCGCCGGCCACCACGGCAAACCCCCGCCCGGCTTCGCCGGCGCGCGCCGCCTCGATGGCCGCGTTGAGCGCCAGCAGGTTGGTCTGC
>NZ_JBOY01000034.1:0-26705 GCF_000647775.1 Pseudomonas sp. RL
CCGGCCCACTCGGTGGATCGGTAACCGCGATTCACCCTGCAACGCGTCATCCATTTGCCCATTGATTAAGGGGCTCTACCATGCCCACTGCCTTGTACCGATTACTGCTGTCGCTGGCCTTGCTGCTGCCGCTGGGCGCCCAGGCCAACGACGCATTCGAATTTACCCGCGCCAGTGCCGGCCAACAGGTCCGGTTGCTGGAACACTGGGCGGCTAATCCCGCGCCGGAGCGCCGCGCGTTTCTCGATGCCCTGCAGCAGGGCCGGGTCGGCACCGACGGCGACAAGAACCCGTATATCCAGCAGGCCGGCCAGTGGCAGCCGCTGACCGAGACCAACAGCGACGACAACCCTCGCGTGCTGCGCCTGAACAACCGGCTTCGCGGCCTGCTGAACACCGCGCTGGCCAGCCATGCGCTGAGCGACGAGAACGCCGGCGCGCGCCTGGATGCCGCCCGCACCCTGCAGCGCAACGCGCCGCCGGCCCTGCTGCCGGTGCTCGAACAGCGCTTTGCCCAGGAAGGCGATGATGCGGTGCATGACGCCCTGGCGCTGGCCCTGGCCAACCTGCAGCTGGCCAGCCCGGAGGCCGCCACGCGCCTGAAGGCCGTGCGCCTGCTCGGCGAGACCGGCGAACCGCTGGCCAAGACCCGGCTGCAGGGCCTGCTGGACGGCGACGAGACCGACCCGGCGGTGCGCAAGGCAGCGGAAACCAGCCTGGCGCAGGTGGAGCGCAAGCTGTTCATCGGCGAACTGCTCGGCCAGGCCTTCAGCGGCCTGTCGCTGGGTTCGATCCTGCTGCTCGCCGCCCTGGGCCTGGCGATCACCTTCGGCCTGCTGGGGGTGATCAACATGGCCCACGGCGAAATGCTCATGCTCGGCGCCTACACCACCTACCTGGTGCAGATCGGCTTCCAGCGGCTGGCTCCGGACTATCTGGCGCTCTACCCGCTGGCCGCGCTGCCGGTGGCCTTCCTGGTCACCGCCGCCATTGGCATGGCCCTGGAGCGCACGGTGATCCGCCACCTCTACGGCCGACCGTTGGAAACCCTGCTGGCCACCTGGGGCATCAGCCTGATCCTCATCCAGCTGGTGCGAGTGATCTTCGGCGCGCAGAACGTGGAAGTGGCCAACCCGGCCTGGCTGTCCGGTGGCTGGCAGGTGCTGCCCAACCTGGTGCTGCCCTGGAACCGCATCGTCATCATCGGCTTCGCGCTGTTCGTGGTGGCGCTCACCTGGCTGCTGCTCAACAGGACGCGCCTGGGCCTGAACGTTCGCGCCGTGACCCAGAACCGCAACATGGCGGCCTGCTGCGGCGTGCCCACCGGCCGAGTGGACATGCTGGCCTTCGGCCTCGGTTCGGGCATCGCCGGCCTGGGCGGCGTGGCGCTGAGCCAGATCGGCAACGTCGGACCGGACCTCGGCCAGGGCTACATCATCGACTCGTTCCTGGTGGTGGTGCTCGGCGGCGTCGGTCAGCTGGCGGGCAGCATCTCCGCCGCCTTCGGCCTCGGCGTGCTGAACAAGATCCTCGAGCCGCAGATCGGCGCCGTGCTGGGCAAGATCCTCATCCTCGCGCTGATCATCCTGTTCATTCAGAAACGCCCGCAGGGCCTGTTCGCTCTCAAGGGGAGGGTCATCGATTGAACACCATGAACCAGACGCTGCTGCTGCGCGCCAGCGCCAAGGTCGGCCCGCGCGTCAGCCTGGCCATCGGCCTGACCGTACTGGCCGTGCTGCTGGCCCTGCCGCTGCTGCACCTGCTGCCGGGCGAGCACGCCCTGCATGTGTCCTCCTACACCCTGACGCTGGTCGGCAAGATCCTCTGCTACGCGGTGGTGGCCCTGGCCCTGGACCTGGTGTGGGGCTACGCCGGCCTGCTGTCGCTGGGTCACGGGCTGTTCTTCGCCCTCGGCGGCTACGCGATGGGCATGTACCTGATGCGCCAGAGCGCGGGCGATGGCCTGCCGGCCTTCATGGCGTTCCTGTCGTGGAGCGAACTGCCCTGGTACTGGGTCGGCACCGAGCATTTCCTCTGGGCCCTGTGCCTGGTGGTGGCGTTGCCGGGGCTGCTGGCGTTCGTGTTCGGCTACTTCGCCTTCCGCTCGCGCATCAAGGGCGTGTACTTCTCGATCATGACCCAGGCGCTGACCTTCGCCGGCATGCTGCTGTTCTTCCGTAACGAAACCGGTTTCGGCGGCAACAACGGCTTCACCGACTTCAAGCGCATCCTGGGCTTCGACATCACCGCGCCGGGCACCCGCGCCCTGCTGTTCCTGGCCAGCCTGCTGCTGTTGCTGGGCAGCCTGTACCTGGGCTTCCGCCTGGCGCGCAGCAAGTTCGGCCGGGTGCTGACCGCGGTGCGCGACGCAGAGAACCGCCTGATGTTCTGCGGCTACGACCCACGCGGCTACAAGCTGTTCATCTGGGTGCTCAGCGCCGTGCTGTGCGGGCTGGCCGGGGCGCTGTACGTGCCACAGGTGGGCATCATCAACCCGTCGGAGATGTCGCCCACCAACTCCATCGAGGCCGCCGTGTGGGTGGCCCTCGGCGGGCGCGGCAGCCTGATCGGCCCGCTGCTCGGCGCCGGTCTGGTCAACGGCATGAAGAGCTTCTTCACCGTGGCGCTGCCCGAGTACTGGCTGTTCTTTCTCGGCGCGCTGTTCATTCTGGTAACCCTGTACCTGCCCAAGGGCATCTACGGGCTGATCAAGCGAGGTGAGCAATGAGCACCGGCATCGACGCGGGCCTGGCCCGCGACGCCATCGGCCTGGGCCAGGTGGCCGGCAAGGGGCTGAACACCCGCCACGGCACCATCCTGTCGCTGGAAGACATCTGTGTCAGCTTCGACGGCTTCAAGGCCCTCACCAACCTGACGCTGTACATCGGCGTCGGCGAGCTGCGCTGCATCATCGGCCCCAACGGCGCCGGCAAGACCACGCTGATGGACGTGATCACCGGCAAGACCCGCCCGGACTCGGGCAGCGCCTGGTTCGGCGAAACCCTGGACCTGACGCGCATGAGCGAGGTGCAGATCGCCCAGGCCGGCATCGGCCGCAAGTTCCAGAAGCCCACGGTGTTCGAGGCGCTGTCGGTGTTCGAGAACCTGGAACTGGCGCAGAAGACCGACAAGTCGGTGTGGGCCAGCCTGCGCGCCCGGCTGAGCGGCGAGCAGCGCGAGCGCATCGACGAGGTGCTGGAGACCATCCGCCTCGGCCACGAGCGCCAGCGCCCGGCCGGCCTGCTGTCCCACGGCCAGAAGCAGTTCCTGGAGATCGGCATGCTGCTGGTGCAAAACCCGCAACTGCTGCTGCTCGACGAGCCGGTGGCCGGCATGACCGACGCGGAAACCGAGTTCACCGCCGAACTGTTCAAGTCCCTGGCCCGCAAGCACTCGCTGATGGTGGTCGAGCACGACATGGGCTTCGTCGGCCGCATCGCCGACCAGGTCACCGTGCTGCACCAGGGCCAGGTGCTGGCCGAGGGCTCACTGGAACAGGTGCAGAACGATGAGCGGGTGATCGAGGTGTACCTGGGGCGTTGAACATGCGGTGGATGGCTGCGGCCATCCATCCTACGCCGGCTGCGAACGCAGGGTGGACAACGCTTTCCTTGCCCACCGCCCCGCCGGCACGGCGGGCCGCGAACCCCGCGCGGATACCCGAAACGAACTGCAGGGCGGTCATGCCACCGGCATGGCCGCCGAAGAAAACTCAAAGGACACCGAGATGCTCAACGTCCAATCGCTACACCAGTACTACGGCGGCAGCCATATCCTGCGCGGGCTGTCGTTCGAGTCACCGATCGGCGAGGTCACCTGCCTGCTCGGCCGCAACGGCGTCGGCAAAACCACGCTGCTCAAGTGCCTGATGGGCCTGATCCCTGCCAAGGACGGGCAAGTGCTCTGGGAAGACCAGCCCATCACCGCCCTCAAGCCGCACCAGCGCGTACAGGCCGGCATCGCCTACGTGCCCCAGGGCCGGGAGATCTTTCCGCGCCTGACCGTGGAGGAAAACCTGCTGATGGGCCTGTCGCGTTTCAACGCCCGCGAAGCCAGGGAGGTGCCGGCATTCATCTACGAGCTGTTCCCGGTGCTGCAGGAAATGAAGCATCGCCGTGGCGGCGACCTCTCCGGCGGCCAGCAGCAACAGCTGGCCATCGGCCGCGCCCTGGCCAGCCGCCCGCGTCTGCTGATCCTCGACGAGCCCACCGAAGGCATCCAGCCCTCGGTGATCAAGGAAATCGGCGCGGTAATCAATAAGCTCGCCGCACGCGGCGACATGGCCATTCTGCTGGTCGAGCAGTTCTACGACTTCGCTGCCGAGCTGGCCGACCAGTACCTGGTGATGAGCCGGGGCGAGATCGTCCAGCGCGGACGCGGAGAAGACATGGAGCGTGAAGGGGTGCGCGGGCTGGTGGCGATCTGAGGATCGCAGCACCCTGGTAGAGGGCGGTGCCGCAGGAGGAATGACAGGCACAAACGGCATTGTGAACCTATCTTCAACGGCGCCCGATCCCCCACAAGAGGTTCCCATGCCGCAGCCCATCAGCAACGCGTACGTCCGCGACCTGGATCGCCGCTACGTCTTCCACTCCTGGTCCACCCAGGGCAACCTTGATCCGCTGGTGATCGCCGGCGGCCAGGGCTGTCGGCTGTGGGACCACGACGGCCGCGAGTATCTGGATTTCAGCAGCCAGCTGGTCTTCACCAACCTGGGCCACCAGCATCCGAAGGTGGTCGCCGCCATTCAGGCGCAGGCCGCCAGCCTGGCGACCGTCGCCCCGGCCACCGCCAACCTGATGCGCGGCGAGGCAGCGAAACGCATCATCGCTCGCGCGCCGGATGGCTTCGCCAAGGTGTTCTTCACCAACGCCGGGGCGGATGCCAACGAGAACGCCATGCGCATGGCGCGCCTGTTCACCGGGCGGCCGAAGATCCTCTCCGCCTACCGTTCCTACCACGGGAACACCGGCGCGGCCATCGTCGCCACCGGCGAAGGGCGGCGCCTGTCCAACGAATACGCCACCGGCCATGTGCATTTCTTCGGACCGTATCTCTATCGCAGCGAATTCCACGCCGGCAGCGAGCAGGAGGAATGCGAGCGCGCCCTGCGCCACCTGCGCCGGGTGATCGAAAGCGAAGGCCCGTCGAGCATCGCCGCCATCCTGCTGGAAACCGTGCCCGGCAGCGTCGGCATCCTGGTGCCGCCGGCGGGCTACCTGCAGGGCGTGCGCGCGCTGGCCGACGAATTCGGCCTGTTGCTGATCCTCGACGAGGTGATGGCCGGCTTCGGCCGCTGCGGCAGCTGGCTGGCGCTGGAGCGTTTCGATGTGGTGCCGGACCTGATCACCTTCGCCAAGGGGGTGAACTCCGGTTACGTGCCGGCCGGCGGGGTGATGATCTCGGCGCGCCTGTGCGATTTCTTCGAGACCCGCTACTTCCCCGGCGGCCTGACCTACTCCGGCCACCCCCTGGCCATGGCCGCCATCGTCGCCACGCTGGATGCCATGCACGAAGAAGGGGTAGTGGAGAATGCCCGACAGGTCGGCGAGGAAGTGCTCGGGCCGGGCCTCAAGGCGCTGGCCGACAGGCACGCGGTGATCGGCGAGGCGCGCGGCATCGGCCTGTTCTGGGCGCTGGAGCTGGTCGAGGATCGCCAGCGCAGGACTCCGCTGCCAGCAGCGCAGATGGCACGCATCAAGGCCAGGCTGCTGGAGCGTGGGCTGATTCCGTTCATCGTGGATAACCGCATCCATGTGCTGCCGCCGTGCATCGTCAGCGCCGAGGAGGTGCGCCAGGCGCTGGCGATCTACGACGACGTGCTCGGTAGCCTCTAGTTGCGGCTCAGCGCAGCTGGCTGTCCTTGCTGCCGCGCCGGTTGTAGCCACTGAAGGCGGCGCCGGCCTTGTCGCGCTCGGTCTGGCAGGCCACGCACAAGCGCACGCCGGGCAACGCCGCGCGACGCGCCTCGGGAATGGGCGCGTCGCACTCTTCGCAATGGCCCAGGCTTTCGCCCGTGGGCAGTTCGCTGCGGGCGCGCGCGATGGCGTCGTCGATGCTGCTGTCGATCTGTTCCTGTACCGCGCCGTCGCTGGTCCAGCCACCGGCCATGTCGCACCTCCTTCCGGGGATTTCACCGGGTAAAGGTATGCACCCGGCGCCGGCCGCCTGCAAGGGGCTCAGTGCCGAGCGGCAAGACGTTGCAGCAACACCGACAGGCCGCCGCTGGCGATCAGCACGGCCATGCCCAGCAGGCCGAGGGCGTCCGGCATGTGGTCGAACAGCACCGCCCCCAGCAGGGTGGCAAAGAAGATCTGGCCATAGGTGAACGGCGCCAGTGTCGCCGCGCTGCCGAAGGCATAGGCACGGGTCAGTACCAGGTGCCCCGACATGCCGAGCACGCCCATGCCCACCATCATCAGCAGGTGCTTCCACTCCGGAAGCTCCCAGACGAAGGGCACCGCCAGGCTGAACAGCAGCGTGGCGATCAGGCCGCTCAGGTAGTTGGTGGTGACCGGGTGGTCGGTGCCGTTCAGGCGCCGGGTCAGCAGCATGTAGACGCTCAGGCACAGCGAGGCGGCCAGCGGCCAGAGGATGGCCGGGGTGAACAGCTCGCCGCCCGGCCGTACGATGATCAGCACCCCCGCGAAGCCGAGCAGCACCGACGCCCACTGCCCCAGGCTGACGCGCTCCTTGAGCAGCAGCACCGACAACAGCGTGACGAACAACGGCGAGAGGAACATCACCGCGGTGGCCTCGCCCAGTGGGATGTAGCGCAGGCCCACCAGCAGGAACACGCTGATGCCCACCTGGCTGAGCGCCCGCACGAGCTGCAGCAGCGGTCGTTGCGTGCGCAGCAGGTTGCGGCCCATGCGCGGGGCGAAGCCGATGGTCATCACCACCAGCTGGGTCAGGTTACGCGCCCAGACGATCAGGAAGACCGAATAGAGCAGCGCCAACTGCTTGGACAGGGCGTCATGGCTGGCCAGCAGGAAGCCGGACAGCAGGATCAGGGCAATACCGATCAGAGGGTTGGACGTCATCGGGAGGCACGGCGGAAGTTAGTTAGCTTGCTAAGTATATACCGCTCCCATTGTCGCACCATGCGACAAACGACTGCCGGCGGCGATAGAATGCCGCCCCCGAAAGTAGCCGTCGGTCCAGCCGACCTATCCGCCGAGTTCCTTTTCGATGTTTTCCATCCGCTTGATGCACGACCAGGACATCCCAACCATCCTGGATATCCAGACCGAGGCCTATGCCAGCGATCTGCTGGAATCCGAAGCGATCATCCGTGCCCGCCGCGCCAGCGCGCCCCGGCATGCCTGGGTGGCCGAGGATGACCAGGGCGTGTGTGCCTATCTGTTCGCCTATCACTCGCGTGTCGGCAAGGTGACCCCGCTGGATGGCGAGTTTCGCACCCCTGCCCAGCCCGATTGCCTCTACCTGCACGACCTGGCGGTGGCCCGCCGGGCGGCCGGGCGGCGTATCGGCCCGGCATTGGTGCGCGAGGCCCTCGGCCAGGCGCGCCAGCAGCAGCTGCGCTTTTCCGCGCTGGTCTCCGTGCAGGATTCCCACGCCTTCTGGAACCGCATGGGCTACGCCGAACACCAGCCCGACCCGGAACATGCCGCGCACCTGCACAGCTACCAGGTGCCCGCCACCTACATGGTGCGCCCGCTGCAATGATCGATTCCCCTGCGAAACACATGGTTACGTCCCCATCGTCGTCAGCGGTTGAGCCGCGCCGCCGCCTTCGGGATACTGCGCGCCGCCTCTTTTTCTTCGAAAGAGACCGCCTCGTTGCCTACCCTCATCTGACAGCCTGACTGTCCGTACACCAACACGCCGTGGAGCCGAGCCAATGAAGAGGAGCGATGTCGTCTGGAGCCTCGTCGGCATTGGCGCTGTCATCTTTTCCTGCTTTCTGCTCTACCACGAGATCCGTGACATTTCGCTGGACGACCTGGCTGAAAGCCTGCGGGCCATCTCCCACCATCAGTGGCTGCTGGCGGCGCTGGCCACCACCGGCGCCTATGCGGCGCTGGCCGGCTACGATCGCATCGCCCTGAAGCACCTGGGCAAGAAAATCTCGCTCTGGTTCATCACCCTCTGTTCGTTCACCACCTACGCCCTGGCCCACAACATCGGCGCCTCGGTGTTCTCCGGCGCGCTGGTGCGCTACCGCGCCTACCGCACCAAAGGGCTGACGCCGCAGGAAATCGGCCTGCTGATCGTGTTCTGCTCGTTCACCTTCAGCCTCGGCGCCATCTTCGCCGGCGGCGTGGTGCTGATCATCCAGCCCGAGCTGATCCACCGCCTGGCGGACGTCTCGCCGCTGGTCTCGGTGCTGATCGGCAGCGGCATGCTGGCCTTCGTGGCGCTGTACGTGCTGGGCTCCTGGCTGCAGTTCAAGCCCCGCGAGTTCGGCAAGCTGAAAATCGAATACCCGCGCCTGGCGGTGGTACGCGACCAGTTGATCGCCGGCCCGCTGGAACTGCTGTGCGCCGCAGCGATCATCTACTTCGCGCTGCCCGCCGAAACCAACCCCGGCTACCTGGTGGTACTGGGCGTGTTCCTCGCCTCCTTCTCCCTGGCGCTGCTGTCCCACGCGCCCGGCGGCCTGGGCGTGCTGGAAATGACCTTCATCGCCGCCCTGCCGGAGATCGCCACCACCGACCTGCTGGCCGCGCTGATCGTGTTCCGCGGCTTCTACCTGCTGCTGCCCTTCGCGCTGTCGCTACTGGTGGTGCTGGGCTTCGAGTACAAGCAGTGGGTCGCCCGGCGCGAGCAGCCGCACGAGTAAGCGCACCTGCGGGTGAATGGCCCTTCGCCTGAGCCTGCCGCTGACCTAAACTGCGCGGCCCATTTTTCTGAGCCGCTTCGCCCCATGTCCCTCGCTGTTCCCGCCCGCGCCTGCGGCATCGATTTCGGCACCTCCAACTCCACCGTCGGCTGGTTGCGCCCCGACCAGCCGACGCTGATCCCCCTGGAAGACGGCCGGATCACCCTGCCCTCCGTGGTGTTCTTCAACCAGGAGGAACGCCGCCCGGCCTTCGGGCGCCAGGCGCTGGGCGAATACCTGGACGGCTACGAAGGCCGCCTGATGCGTTCGCTGAAGAGCCTGCTGGGCTCCTCGCTGCTCAAGAGCGACACCACGGTGCTGGGCAGCGCGGTGCCGTTCAAGCAGATCCTCGGCCTGTTCCTCGGCGAGCTGAAGAAGCGCGCCGAAGCTGCCGCCGGACGTCCCTTCGAGCAGGTGGTGCTGGGGCGCCCGGTGTTCTTCGTCGACGACGACCCGGATGCCGACCGCGAGGCCGCCGAAACCCTGCGGGCGGTGGCCGCCGGGCTGGGCTTCACGGACATTTCCTTCCAGTACGAGCCGATTGCCGCCGCCTTCGACTACGAAGCCACCCTGGCGCGCGAGGAGCTGGTGCTGATCGTCGACATCGGCGGCGGCACCTCGGACTTCTCCCTGGTGCGCCTGTCGCCCGCCCGCCGACAGGTTGCCGAGCGCCAGGACGACATCCTGGCCACCGGCGGCGTGCATATCGGCGGCACCGACTTCGACAAGCAGCTGTCGCTGGCCGGGGTGATGCCGCTGTTCGGCTACGGCAGCCGCATGAAGAGCGACGCGCCGATGCCCACCAGCACGCACCTGAACCTGGCCACCTGGCACACCATCAATGCGGTATACGCGCAAAAGCACCGGCTGGCGCTGAAGAACATGCGCTACGACATCGTCGACCCCACCGGCATCGACCGGCTGTTCCGCCTGATCGAACAGCGCGCCGGACACTGGCTGGCGATGCAGGTGGAAGACAGCAAGATCGAGCTGACCCACGCCGCCGAGCGGCGCATCGACCTCACGCGCATCGAGGCCGGCCTGGTCGCCGAGCTGCCGCGCGAGCTGTTCGAGTCGGCCATCGCCGGGCAGCTGGAGCGCATCGGCGCCAGCATCGCCGAGCTGCTGGCGCGCGCCGGCATCGCCGGCGAACAGGTGGACACCCTGTACTTCACCGGCGGCTCCAGCGCGGTGCCGGCGCTGCGCCAGAGCGTCGCCCGCCTGCTGCCCCAGGCGCGCACCGTGGAAGGCGACCATTTCGGCGGCATCGGCAGCGGCCTGGCCATCGAAGCCTTCAAGCGCTACGGCTAGGGAATCCGCAGGCTTCCGGCTGGGCGCGGGGTGCGGTTCTTTGACCTAGGTCGGCTTGACGAAGCCTGACCGCGCAGTCAAATTGCCACCACCCTAGTCCAGCCTCACGCTCGCCTGGTGTTCTGTACGGCTACCGTCGCGTCTGCGTGACCCGAGCGGGCGGCGGCCCTGGACCGTACAGAGCGTCATCCAGGGGAAAGGAACCCGCGCTTGGCCGTTTTACTGCAGTCCATCCATCCCCAGCACCATCGCTCCCTGCGTCTGACCCTGCTGCTGCTCAGCCTGGCGCTGTGCGGCCTGCTGGTGCTGCCGTTCGTGGCGTACCGCGAGACGGCCGGCGAGCATTTCCTGACCGGGCACCTGCTGCTGGAAACCCTGTCCATCGTCATCGCCGGGCTGATCTTCGCCATCGGCTGGAACACCTACCGGCAGCATCGGCAGAGCAACATCCTGGTGGTGTCCTGCGCCTTTCTCGGGGTGGCCATCGCCGACTTCTCGCACATGCTCTCGTTCCAGGGCATGCCCGACTACTTCACCCCCAGCAGCCCCGAGAAGGCCATCCACTTCTGGCTGCTGGCCCGCTACCTGGCGGCCCTGGCCCTGCTGCTGGTCGCCCTGCTGCCCTGGCGACCGCTCAGCGAGGCCGCCCACGACCAGCGCACCCTGCTCAACCATCGCTCGCTGAGCCTGGTGGTGATCCTGCTGGTGGTCGGGGTCGCGCACTGGGTGTTTCTGGTCCATCCCGAATGGCTGCCGCGTACCTTCATCGCCGGCCAGGGGCTGACCACCTTCAAGCTTGCCGCCGAGATGGGCGTCATCCTGATCTGCCTGGCGGCCCTGGTGCTGCTGGGCCGGCGCCTGCGCAGGCGGGCCCACTTCAACGTGCCACTGCTGATGGGCGCCCTGGGGCTGACGGTGTTCAGCGAGCTGCTGTTCACCAGCTATTTCCGAGTGACCGACCTGTACAACCTGGCAGGCCACGCCTACAAGGTGCTGGCCTACCTGATGCTCTACTGGTCGATGTTCGTGGAAACCGTGGCGGCGCCCTACCGGGCGCTGAGCGCCAGCCGGCGCGAGATGCAGGCCATGGTCGAGGCGATTCCCGACCTGCTGCTGGAGCTGGACGACGAGGGCCGCCTGCTGCGCCTGTACAACCCGCGCGCAGCCAGGCCCAACGGCCTGCCGGCCAATGCCACCGGGCGCCGCCTCGAGGAACTGCTGCCCGCCGACGCGGCGCAGGTCTGCCAGCAGGCGTTGGACGAGGCCCGTAGCCAGGGCGCCAGCACCGGCCGGCAGCTGCACCTGGAACAGGCCGGGCAGACGCGCAGTTTCGAGCTGTCCGTGTCGCCGCTGCGCCAGCAGCGGGAAACCCGCTACGTGGTGCTGGCCCGCGACATCACCGAGCGGCTGCGCGACCAGCGGCGCATCGAGCGCCTGGCCCATTACGACGTCCTCACCGAGCTGCCCAACCGTACCCTGTTCGCCACCCGCGTCGACCTGGCACTGGAGATCTGCGCGCGTCAGCAGCGACCGCTGGCGGTGCTGTTCCTCGATCTGGATCGTTTCAAGGCAATCAACGACAGTCTCGGCCACCGGGTGGGCGACGCCTTGCTGCGCGCCGTGGCCCGGCGTCTGACCTCGCTGCTGCGCAGCGAGGACACCCTGGCCCGCCAGGGGGGCGACGAGTTCATCTGCGCGCTGCCCGGCAGCGGCGCCGACGAGGCCGCGCGGGTGGCGCAGCGCATCTGCGAGGCGCTGCGCCAGCCCTTCGAGGTGCTCAACCACACCCTGCACCTCAGCGTTTCAGTGGGCATCGCCGTGTTCCCGACCGACGGAGAGGATCGCGAAACCCTGGTGCGCAATGCCGACACCGCCATGTACCGGGCCAAGCAGGACAACAACGGCGGCCATGCCTTCTTCACCGCCGACATGCAGACGCGCCTGAGCCGCGCCCGCACGCTGGAGCAGGCGCTGCGCGGCGCACTGCAACGCGGCGAACTGAGCCTGCACTACCAGCCGCTGCTGGACATCCGCGGGCGCCGGCTGGTGGGCGCCGAAGCACTGCTGCGCTGGCAACACCCGCAGCTGGGCGCGGTCAGTCCGGCCGAATTCATTCCGGCGGCGGAAAGCAGCGGACAGATCCTGGCCATCGGCGACTGGGTGCTGGCCAGCGCGATTGCCCAGTTGCGACGCTGGCTGGACCAGGGTTACGGGCCGGAGCTGCGGATGGCGGTCAACCTGTCCATGGCGCAGTTCCGCACCCCGGGGCTGTGCGAGCGGATCGCTGGGCTGCTCGCCCAGCACCGCCTCGCGCCGGACAGCCTTGAGCTGGAGCTGACCGAAAGCCTGACCATGCACGATCCGGACAGCGTGGTGCGCGAGGTACAGCGCCTCAGCGCGCTGGGCGTGCGCCTGGCGCTGGACGACTTCGGCACCGGCTATTCCTCGCTCGCCTACCTCAAGCAACTGGACGTACACACCCTCAAGGTGGACCGCAGCTTCGTCCGTGATCTGCACGAGGCCAGCGCGCAGCGCATCGTCCAGGCCGTGCTGGGCATCGCCCGCGGCCTGAACCTGCACACCATTGCCGAAGGCGTGGAAACCGCCGAACAGCTGGCCGCCCTGGAGGAAATGGGCTGCGACCAGGCGCAGGGCTTCCTGTTCTCGCCGGCGCTGCCGGTGGAACAGTTTGAACGGCGCTGCCGGGAACAGGGCTGGCTGGGCCAGTCGTATATCCCGTCGGATTACAGCTACGACATCTGACGCGCCCCGAAACGGCGCGCCTGACGGCGCGCACGGTGGATCGATGAAGCGCGATCCACCCTACGAGCCACGTTTTTTTGTAGGAGGGGCTTCAGCCGCGACCGGATCACCTCAAGCGCGTCGCGGCTAAAGACCGTAGGGTGGACAACGTTTTCCTTGTCCACCAACGCGCCGGCACGGCGCGCCTGGCGCAGGGTGGATCGATGAAGCGCGATCCACCCTGCAACGGCAGCCTCAGTGCAGCTTCAAGCGCGGCTCGGTGCTGCGGCCGATGCGGTCGCCGAGCATCATCAGCCCGGTGCGCACCACGCCGTAGAGCGCCATCTGGTGCATGCGATACAGCGAGATGTAGAACATCCGCGCCAGCCAGCCTTCCAACTGCACACTGCCCATCAGGTTGCCCATCAGGTTGCCGACCGCGCTGAAGCGCGACAGCGAGACCAGCGAGCCGTAGTCGCGGTAGCGGAACGTCGGCAGCGGCTGGCCGGCCAGGCGCAGCTTCAGCGAACGGGCCAGCAGGCTGGCCTGCTGGTGGGCGGCCTGGGCGCGCGGCGGCACGTTGCGCTCGCTGCCGTCGTCCAGCGGGCAGGCCGCGCAGTCGCCAAGCGCGAAGATGTTGTCGTCCAGGGTGGTCTGCAGGGTCGGACGTACCAGCAACTGGTTGATGCGGTTGCTCTCCAGGCCGTCCAGGCCCTTGAGGAACTCCGGCGCCTTCACCCCGGCAGCCCATACCTTCAGGCTCGCCGGAATCACCTCGCCGGTGGCCAGGGTCATGCCGTCGGCGTCCGCCTGCTTCACCGGCGCGCTGGTCAGCACGGTCACGCCGAGCTTTTCCAGGGTCTTGTGCACCGGCACGCTGATGCGCTCGGGCAACGCCGGCAATACCCGCGGGCCGGCCTCGATCAGGGTGATCTTCATGTTCTGCGGCTGGATGCCCTTCAGCCCATAGGCGGCCAGGCCCAGTGCGGCGTTGTGCAGCTCGGCGGCCAGCTCGACGCCGGTGGCGCCGGCGCCGACGATGGCCACGCTGACATTGCCGTCGTCCTGGCCGCGCGCGTGGGCACTGAGGTAGTGGCTGAGCAGCTGGCGGTGGAAACGCTTGGCCTGGGCGGTGGTGTCGAGCAGGATGCAGTGCTCGGCCACGCCCGGGGTGCCGAAGTCGTTGGTGCGGCTGCCGATGGCGATCACCAGGGTGTCGTAGTCCAGGCTGCGCGCCGGCACCAGCTCGTGACCGGCCTCGTCCAGGGTGGCGGCCAGACCGATGCGCTTGGCGGCGCGGTCCAGGCTTTCCAGGCGGCCGATCTGGAACTCGAAGTGGTTCCACTTGGCCTGGGCCACGTAGTTGAGCTCGTTCTCGGCCGCGTTCAGCGAGCCGGCGGCCACTTCGTGCAGCAGGGGCTTCCACAGGTGGGTCAGGTTGGCGTCAACCAGGGTGATGCGGGCCTTGCCCCGCTTGCCCAGGGTGCGACCTAGACGGGTGGCGAGCTCAAGCCCGCCGGCGCCGCCGCCGACGATAACGATTCGATGAGTCATGGGAAACGATAGAACCTGAAAGGGGCGCAATTAGGGAGTCGTGCCAGCGGGCTAACCGCCGCTGCACGTGCGGTGGCGCCCCCGCCAGGCCGAATGAAAAAGCGCCCGGAAGTGTACAGGATGTTGACCGTTTCGGCGGCATAGGCCGGGGCGCGGCCGCAAAAAATTGCGGGAGGTCTAGCCGCCAGGCAACGGCGGCGCCCGCGTCACCAGGAAATCGCCCAGGCGTCGGGCCATCTCGCGCTTCGCACCCAAGGCGGGCCACACCAGGTAGTAACTGTCGCCGCTGCGCAGCGGCGACGGCACGGGCAGGGCCAGCGTGCCGCGGCGCAGATCCTCGGCCACCAGCGCCAGGTCGGCGACGGACACCCCGTATCCCTGGACGGCGGCGCCGATGCCCATTTCCAGGGTGTCGAAGCGCTTGCCTTCCCGCCAGGGCACCTGTTCGCTCCAGCCCTGGTGCTCCAGCCAGCGCTGCCAGTCGCGGCAATCCCGCGAGGGATGGATCAGCGGCTGGCGGGCCAGCCGCGCGGCGTCCCATTCACCCTCGCCCAACAGGGCCGGCGCACAGACCGGCACCAGCCACTCGTCGAACAAGCGCACCGCCTGCCAGTCCGCCGGAAAGTCGCCGCGTCCGAGCAGCACCGCACAGTCGAAGGGCTCGCTGCGGAAGTCCACCTGGTCCACATCCATCCACACACTGGTCAGTTGCACCCGGTGGCGTCCGTCGGCGGCATGGAAGGCTTCCAGCGCCGGCAACAGCCAGCGCAGGGTCAGGGTGGACGGCGCCTTCAGGCGCAACTGGTCACGCTGGCCGGCGATCGCCGCACAGGCGTTTTCCAGGGTGGCGAAGCCGCGCGCCAGTTCCCGGGCGAACTGCTCGCCGGCCTCAGTGAGCGCCAGACGCGGACCGTGCCGCGCGAACAGCGCGCAACCCAGGTGTTCCTCCAGCCCCTTCACGTGCCGGCTGACGGCGCTCTGGGTGATGCACAGGACGCGCGCAGCGGAGGTGAACGAGCCGTGGCGGGCCGCCACCTCGAAGGCGCGCAAGGCATACAGCGGGGGCAGACGCATGCAGGCTCCAAGCATGAGTAAAAGTCAGGCTTGATAGCACGTTTTTGCGTTTTTCCGCCAACCGCACAAGGCCCAGGCTATGAAGGGCCGCTACCCCGAATTCGAGAACCATGATGAATACGTATGCTGCGTTCGCCGCCAGCGCCCTGCTGCTGATTGCCTCGCCCGGCCCGGTCGTGGCCCTGGTGCTGGCGGACGGACGGCGCGGCTGGCCGCTGGGCACCCTCGCCGGCGGCATGCTGTCGGCACTGTTGCTGATGGGACTCGCCCTGCTGGCGCTGGACCGCGCACTGGCGCTCAGCCCGCAGCTGATCGATCTCGGCCAGTTGCTCGGCGGCCTCTATCTGGCCGCCCTGGGCATCACCACCCTGCGCAGCCCGCCCGCCGCCCAGCGCGCCCAGCCGGCCCCGGCCCGGCGTTTCTGGCGCGCGCTGGGCGTGGGGCTGTCCAACCCCAAGGACATCCTGTTCTTCCTCGCCTTCCTGCCGGCGTTCATACGTCCCGAGCAGGCTTTTGCCGGCCAGGCCGTGGCGCTGGCACTGATCTGGGCGGCCCTCGATTTCAGCGTGCTGCTGGCCTACAGCCTGGCCGCACGGCGACTGGGGCGCAGTGCGCGGCTGGCGGCGCTGCTGGGCGTGCTGCCCGCCTGGGTGCTGCTCGGCCTGGGCCTGCTGTCGTTCGCCGGCGCGGCGCTCAAACTGCTCAACGGCGCGGGTTGATAAGCGTCTGCTCCAGTGCCTGGTAGGCGGCCTGCGCTACCGGCGCCAACCCGCTGGCCTGTTGCGCGTGCAGGAAGGCCGCGAGCTGCGGCGAGTCGCCCAGTAGAAGCGCGCGGATACGCTGACGCAGCTCGCCGCACAGCCCGCTGCTGAACACCAGCGGATCATTGGGGATCGGCTGCGAGCGCCACAGCACGCGCAGGCTGCGCGTACTGATCAGGCCGCGCCGCAGGTAATCGTCGGCGCGCGGACTGGAGACGAAGGCGGCCTCCACCTTGCCGTCCAGTAGCGCGTCCAGGGCCTTCTCGTGGGAGCCGGTATACAGCTGCCCGGCGAAGAAGCGCTGCAGCGGCCGGCCTACGGCGGTGGGGAACTCGAGGTTGGGGATCACGCTGCCCGAGGTGCTGGCCGGGTCGCTCAACGCCACCCGGGCGCCGCGCAGGTCGGCCAGCGTCTGGACATCCCGGTCGGCGCGCACCACCAGCAGGGCGTGGTAGTACGCACCGGCAGGGGTGAAATGGCCCTGCGCCAGGGTCGGGGTTGCGAACGCCTCGATGTGCGGATCGCGCTGGCGGGCCAGCAGGTAGGCCGCCGGCCCCAGCATGGCCAGGTCCACGCCGCCGGACACCACCGCGTCGATGGCGCCGGCATAGGAGCCAGCGGGCACCATCTGCACCGGGATACCCAGGCCCTCGCCGAGCAGACGGATCAGCGGCTGGAAGTCGCGCTGCTGGATCTCCAGGCGCTTTTCGGGGATGGAGGACAGGCGCAGGCTGCTGGTGCACTGGCTGTGCGACCAGGCGGGAAGCGCCGGCAGCAGCGCCAGCAGGCAGGCAAGGAGGCGGATCGTTTTCATGCGGTTGTGGTGGTGAAGGAATCGTGGAAATCGCGCACCTGCTCGGCGGCCAGCGGGCGACTGAAGTGATAGCCCTGGGCGATGTCGCAGCCGCCCAGTTTCAGGTAGATCAGCTGGTCGCGGGTCTCCACGCCTTCGGCGACCACCCGCAGCGACAGGCGCTTGGCCAGGGTGATGGTCGAGGCGACGATCAGGCTGTCGTCGTGGGCATTGGACAGCTGGGCGATCAGGCTGCGGTCGATCTTCAGCTTGCTGATCGGCAGCGAATGCAGGTGCGCGAAGCCGGCGTAGCCCTTGCCGAAGTCATCCAGGCTGATGCCCAGGCCGGCCTCGCGCAGCGCCTCGAGGTTGGCGAGGGCGACATCCTCGCGGTCGAGCACCGCCGTCTCGGTGACTTCCAGTTCCAGGCAGCGCGGCTCGATGCCGGCCTCGGCGAGGATGCCCAGCACCCGTTCGCTGAAGTCCGCCTGGAACAGCTGCAGGGCCGAGACGTTCACCGCGACGCTGGTCTCCAGGCCCTCGGCGCGCCACGCGGCCAGCTGCCGGCAGGCCAGGCGCAGCACTTCCATGCCCAGCGGCACGATAAAGCCGCTGCGCTCGGCCACGCCGATGAAGCGGTCCGGATAGACCAGGCCGAATTCCGGATGCTGCCAGCGCACCAGAGCCTCATAGCCGCACACCTGCAGGCTGTCGATGCTGATCTGCGGCTGGTAGTGCAGTACGAACTGGTGCTGGCGCAGCGCCTCGCCGAAGCGCTGTTCGAACTGGAACTCCTGGATGTTGACGCGGTTGAGCGACGGATCGAAGAAGCGGTACTGGCCACGCCCGGCGCGCTTGGCCGAGTACATGGCGCCGTCGGCGTAGCGGATCAGGGTGTCGATCTCCTGGGCATCGCGCGGGGCGATGGCGATGCCGATGCTCGGGCTGGTGTGCAGCTCGGTGCCATCCAGCTGGTAGCGCGCCGACAGGTGCTCGGCCAGGCGCGCGGCCCAGGCGTCGATCTGCTGCTCGCTGCGGTTGCCGGCCAGCAGCACCACGAACTCGTCGCCGCCGAAGCGCGCCGCCTCGTCGCCCGGCTCCAGCAGGGTCTGGATGCGCCCGGCCACCGCCTGCAGCAGCAGGTCGCCGATGCGGTGGCCGAGGCTGTCGTTGATGGATTTGAAGCGGTCCAGGTCGATGAACAGCACCGCCGCCAGGCAGCGCCGAGCGCGCTGCTCGGCCAGGCTGCGGGCGGCAACCTCGATGAACTGCCGGCGGTTGTACAGGCCACTGAGGTGGTCGGTGGAGGCGGCCTGGCGGCTGCGCGCGTGCTCGGTTTCCAGGCGACTGATCAGCTGGCGGTTTTCCTGCTCGGACTGGCGCAAGGCGAGCAGCGCGTCCTGCTGGCGGCGCAGCATGTGGATCACCGAGAGGAAGCCGAGCACCACCACGCCGCTCATGATCAGGTTGAACAACAGGTGGCCGGATTCGCGGTCGTCGATGGCCGCCGTGATGTCCCGGTACTGCTGGCTGATCACCAGCGTCACGCCCAGCTCCGGCAGGTGGCGGAACAGGCTCTGGTAGGCCAGCCCGTCGGCCACCGAGGTGTAGCGCCCGGCGCGCAGCTCCGGGCTCGGCGTGTAGCTGGCGGTGAGCGGCGTGCCGCCGTGGATGACGCCCGCGCCGTTGGCGCGCAGCCGCTCGCGGCCGCCGGCGTCGAGCAGTTGCACGAAGCCGGTGGGGCCGAAGTCGATGTGCTGGTAGAGCCGCGCCAGGTAGCCGATGTCCAGGTCGATGCGCACCACCCGGGCGATGGACTGGCGCGCCTCGTCCGGCAACGGCACCAGCAACGGCAGCCGCCAGGACGGCGACAGCCTCTCGGCCACGCCGTCGCGGGTGGCCAGATAGGGGACATAACCGAAGCGCTGGCAATGGGCGTTCAGTGCACTGAGGGCCTCGGCGGGCAGCGCCTCGGACAGCGGCGCATGGCTGGAGAACAGCGCACGGCCCTCGGCGTCGTAGAGACCCAGGCGATTGAAGATCGGGTCGCTGGCCAGCATGCGGACCATCTTCCAGGCGCCGTCCGGCTCGTCCAGCGCACTGACCAACTGCCCGACCACCGCCTGGGCGCGGTCGGTGATCTGCCGGAAGTTCTCCGCCAGGATGGTGGCCAGGTTGAGGTGTTCGGACGCGTTGGTCGCCAGCACGTCGTCGCGGGCGCGGTCGTACTGGTGGTGATGCAGTGTCCAGATGAAGCCGAGGATCAGCGTGCCCAGCACCAGCGTGGCCCAGGGCATCAGCCCCGGCATGACGGATGTTTTACGGCGCATTCTTCAGAGGGAGGCACGACAGGGATTTTGTGAATTCTGTCACGCGAAACATGACAATCCCGTGACCGCCCACCGGCTTCGGCGGCGTGCCAGAGCGGTTGGTTGCCCGGCCGCCCAGGCCGGCGGCCGCACCGCAGAGACCTAAAGCCCCGCCTGCGCCAGGCGCCGGGCGTGTTCCAGGTACAGCGCCACCGGGTCGACGCCGGGAGCGACGGCACCGGCCTGCTGGTTGACGATGTCCAGGTGATCGAGCGGGTAGTCGGAGCGGATCACCTGGCCCAGGTGGCTGCTGAAGCGCCCGACCATGCCATCGTTCTGCCCGGCCTCGCGCTGGAAGTGCCGCGCCAGGCGCCGACACAACAGATGGCTGGGGTCCAGGCGATTGGCGCCCTGGTCGGTGTCCGGGCCGAGGATGCCGCTCCAGGAGTAGTAGCGCACGCCGTTCACCTCATGCGCGCCTTCCCCGCCCCATTGCGCCGGCAGGCCCTGGGGATAACGGGCATTGAAGGCGGCCACCCCCTCGGTGGACAGTTCCTCCAGGGCCTGCAGGGCGTCGCCGGGCAGCAGCAGGCCGGCGGCCTCGCGATCCAGCCCGGCCATCAGCCGCGCCAGCCCTTCGGTGAAACGCGCCAGCAGGCGCCGGCCGCGCCCGTTCTCGGGGAAGCGCCGCTTGAGCGCGTCGGCCAGCTCCGAGCCGTGATTGGGACCGGCCACCGAGGTGACCGAAGCCACCCATTGCGGACGCCTGGCGGCGGCGTAACGGGCGGTCAGCGCGCCCTGGCTGTGGCCGAGCAGGTTGATCTTGTCCGCCCCGGTGGCGCGGCGGATCTCGGCCAGGCGCTCGAGCAGCTGATCGCCGCGCGGCTCATTGCCATGCACGGCGGAGATGCGCGCGAGGTGCACATCCACGCCCGCGCGGCGCAGCGCGCTGTCGATGCCATACCAGTAGGGATAACCCAGCAGGTGGCCGAAGCCGAGCAGGCCGTGCACCAGCACCAGGGGATAACGCGGCGTGTCGGGGGTGTTCATGCGGGCCTCCATTGCCGTTGCAGGCCCGCCAGTATCACACGTGCAGGACGCTCAGCCACAGCGGCAGGCCGACGGCGGCGAGCAGCGTGGAGAGGAACACGGTGGCGCTGACGGTGCGGCTGTCCTCGGGCTTGCGCACGAAGCCCAGCACATTCACCCCGCTCGGGCAGGCGGCGAGCACCACCAGCACGGCGCGCGCGGCATCCGGCAGCCCCAGGGCGCCGGCGAGCAGGTAGACCAGCGCCGGGAAGGCCACCAGCTTGACCAGGGTCAGCGCCCAGGATGCTCCATCCGGCATCAGCCGGAAGCGCGACAGGCTCAGGCCCAGCACCAGCAGGGCGCAGGGCAGCGCCGCGCCGGCCAGCCAATCGGCCAGTCGCCAGAGCGGCGCCGGCAGCGGCAGGCCGGAGACATTCAGCAGGGCGCCGAGCAGCAGGCCGACGATCAGCGGATTGGCCAGGTTGCCCAGCAGGCTGCTCAGGCGCACCTTCTCGCCGGTACCGAACGCCGCGTACAGGCTTTGCACGCTGAACAGCAGCAGGCTGTGGAACACCAGGATGGCGAACACGTAGACCATGCTCGGCGCGCCGAGCACCGAGGCCACCAGGGGAATGCCGATCAGCACGTTGTTGGAATAGGCGGCGGCCAGGCCCAGCGGCGTGGCCCGGCCGAGTCGTC
Source organism: Pseudomonas sp. RL (assembly GCF_000647775.1). Classification (NCBI taxonomy): domain Bacteria; kingdom Pseudomonadati; phylum Pseudomonadota; class Gammaproteobacteria; order Pseudomonadales; family Pseudomonadaceae; genus Pseudomonas; species Pseudomonas sp. RL. The sequence goes on from NZ_JBOY01000034.1 coordinate 21,118, forward strand.
GGTGGGCCAGCAGACTGACCAGCGCAAACAGCCCCAGCGCCGGCAGGAAATAGGCCAGCAGCAGGTGCGGCGACAGGCCTTCGGCCAGGTTCGCGCGGGCAATGCCGGTGAACAGCACCAGCGGCATGAACAGCTTGAAGGTCAACGTCGACAGGCCGCTGGCCGCGTCCGACGTAAGCCATTGCCGGCGCCCGATCCAGTAACCGAGCAGAATCAACAGGAAGATCGGCAAAATTGCCTGCACCGCCGCCATCGCACCTCTCCGAAATGCCGGGCCTCTGACGCCCCCGCAGAATGGCGCCGGCCCATGCAAGGGGTACGCCAGCGTCCGTGCCGCCATCCCGGCGGACGACCGGCGGAAGTCTCATTCCCGCCCCCAAAGCGGCCACGCGAGGCGGGGCATTTGCTAGAGTGCACCCCCTGCGCCCACCGGAAGAACGCCCGCCCATGACCCGCGCCGAACAGAAACTGCAGACCCGCCAGGCCCTGATGGACGCCGCCCGCCTGTTGATGGAGAGCGGTCGCGGCTTCGGCAGCCTGAGCCTGCGCGAAGTGGCGCGCCACGCCGGCATCGTGCCGACCGGCTTCTACCGGCATTTCAGCGACATGGATGCCCTGGGGCTGGCGCTGGTCGCCGAGGTGGGCGAGACCTTTCGCGCCACGCTGCGCGAGGTGCGCCAGAACGAGTTCGAACACCAGGGGCTGATCGAGGCGAGCACGCGCATCTTCCTCGATGCGGTGAGCGCCAATCGCGGCCAGTTCCTGTTCCTGGCCCGCGAGCAGTACGGCGGCTCGCAGCTGGTGCGCCAGGCCATCGCCGCGTTGCGCCAGCGCATCACCGACGACCTGGCCGCCGACCTCAAGCTGATGAACCGCATGCCGCACCTGGACGGGGACGCCATCGACGTGGTCGCCGACCTGGTGGTGAAGACGGTGTTCGCCACCCTGCCGGAACTCATCGACCCGCCGGCCGACACCCTGCCCCCGCACCTGCAGCCGGAAGCCAAGATCACCCAGCAGCTGCGCTTCATCATGATCGGCGGCCGCCACTGGCGCGGACTGGGGCGCAAGGCGGAGTAGGCGCTGCGACCGGGTAGAGCGGCGTAGGGTGGACAACGCCTTCCTTGTCCACCATCGCGCCGGGCACGGCGCGCCTCGTGGCGCGCACGGTGGCTCGGTGAAGCGCGAGCCACCCTACGTTCACAGCGCCTCGTGCGGTTGCGACAGGCGTAGCGTGGACAACGTTTTCGTTGTCCACCACCGCGCCGGAACGGCGCGCCTCGCGGCGCGTCGGTGGCCCGGTGAAGCGCGGGCCACCCTACATCTAAGTGCGGCTCACGCTTACACCGCCTGTGGCTTGCGGTACACCCAGATGCGCCGGAACACCGTGGCGATCTGCCGGCTCATGCGCCCGGTGTTGTATTCCTGGCCGTAGCGCGCGGCGATCTGGCGGACTTCGCGGGCCATTTCCGCATAGCGCCGCGCCGGGATGTCCGGATACAGGTGGTGCTCGATCTGATGACTGAGGTTGCCGGTGAGGATGTGGAACAGCGGGCCGCCCTCCAGGTTGCTGGAACCGCGCAGCTGGCGCAGGTACCAGTGACCCCGACTCTCGTTCTCCAGCACCTCGGCCGGGAACACCGCGGCCTTCTCGGTGAAATGCCCGCAGAAGATCACCGCGAAGGTCCACAGGTTGCGCAGCAGGTTGGCCACGAGATTGCCAGTCAGCACCGCCAGGGCGTTGGCGCCGATCAGCAGGGCCAGCAGCGGGAAGAACAGGTAGTCCTTGGCCCACTGGCGGACGATCTTGCCGTTCATCTGGCGCAGCAGCGGGCGCACTTCATCCTTGCTGATGCGGCCCTTGAAGTACTTGTCCAGCTTCACGTGCTGCACCGCCACGGCGTACTGGAACAGCAGCGCCTGCAGGGTGGCCCATAGCACCTGGCGGCGGTAGAAGGGTTTCCAGCGCTGCTCGGGGAACAGGCGCAGCAGGCCGTAGCCGATGTCGTCGTCCCTGCCGATCACGTTGGTATAGGTGTGGTGCAGGTGATTGTGGGTATGCCGCCAGAAGTCGGCCGGGCCGACGATGTCCCACTCGTAGCGCTGGCCGTTAAGCTCCGGATCGTTCATCCAGTCGTACTGGCCGTGCATCACGTTGTGGCCCAGCTCCATGTTCTCCAGGATCTTGCCCAGGCCCAGCAGCAGGGTGCCGAGCAGCCAGGTCGGCGGGAACCAGCCGAACATCAGCAGCACGCGGCCGACCGTGCAGCACAGGCGCACGGCGGCGCGGACACGGCGGATGTAGCGGGCGTCGGCCGCGCCCAGGTCGGCCAGGGTACGCTCGCGCAGGGCGTCGAGCTCGGCGCCGAACGCATCCAGTTCGGCGGGGGTCAGTTCACGGTCGGTACGCATCGGTGTCTCGAATCAGGGAATGGGAGCGGTCGGTCAGAGGTCGATGCGCACATCGCTCAGCGGGGCGCTGACGCAGATGCGGATCGGCTGGCCGGGCTCGCTGGTTTCGCGGCCGCTGCGCAGGTCGCGCACGCGGCCCTCCAGCAGCTGGCAGGTGCATTCGGTACAGATGCCCTGTCGACAGCCATGCTTGGGCTTGAGGCCACGGGCCTCGGCCTGTTCCAGCAGGGAGCGCTGGTCGTCACCCTCGGCGCGCAGACCGGAGCGGGCGAATTCCAGGCGCACGGCCTGCCCCGCCCCGGCGACCTGGGCGGGTGGCGGGCTGAAGGCTTCCCATTGCGCCGTGCCGGCACGCGGCTCGGCACTCCACAGGCTCAACGCCCCTTGCACGAAGCCGTGCGGACCGCAGGCCAGCAGCGAATGGGCCGGCAGATCGCGCAGGTGCTCGGCGCCCAGGCGGCCATGCAGTTCGCCCTCCCCGGCCGGCTCTCCGGTGATCAGCCATTGCACGCGCAGATTAGGGTGGCGCGCCATCAGTGCCTGCAGCTCGGGCACGAAGGCGCGCTGTTCGCGCCGGCGCACCGAATGCAGCAGCCAGACCGGCTGTTTGCAGCCCTTGGCCAGCGCTTCGCGCAGCAGGCCATACAGGGCGGTGATACCGCTGCCGGCGGCCAGCAGCAGCACGCCGGAATCGGCGTCCCGGGGCCACTCCAGCTCACCGCTTGGCGCGCCCAGTTCCAGCACATCGCCGGGCAGGAGGGTATCGATCAGCTTATCGGCGAAACGCCCGCCAGGCTGGCGCTTGATGGCCAGCTCCAGCACGCGCCCACGCACGACGGTCAGGCTGTAGCAGCGCGCCAGGCGCACGCCATCGCGCTCGCCATACACCAGCACCGCCTGACCGGGTCGCGCGCCCGGCCAGTTGCGGTTCGCCTTCAGGCGCAACGCCAGCATGTCGGCGGCGACCCAGCGCAGGGAATGCACGCGCGCGAAGGTACGGTTGAGTCGCCAGTCGGCGCGTAGCGCACCAAGCCAGGCGTCCACGCCGGCTTCGCGCAGCCAGCCGTGCGCCACCAGCAGGCGCAACGGCTGGAGCCAGCCGGCAGGGGAGAAAACGAAAGAGGGCATGCAGGATCCATTTGAGTGAACAAGCGTGCACAAACTGCCAGAGGGCAGGCCTTGAGTCAACACTTGTTCACTGGAAGCACCTCGGTCAACCAAAGGCCGCCCGGCGCCAACCCCTGGCAAACCTGATTGAGATCAAAGTAATGGCACCGTTCATGCACAATGATCGCCGTGCCATGGAATTGGCACCGCAACCGGCCCGTCGACCCCATCCGCCCGACGGGCTGGTTGCTCTTGCGCAAAAAACCGACAACCTCGGCCAAGCCACGGGAGCCGCTGCCCACCTCCGGTTTTCCGCCCGCTACCCACAGACTTATCCACAGCTTCTGGGGAAAAAGATCAGGCTTTCCTCGCGCCACTCAAGTGTGCTAAGCGCTTGTTAAGTGGACATTTTCTGCGCTGCACAAAAAGCGGACAAAGTGCTGGAGGCCCCGAATGGCGTGACTTCCCGCACGTTTCCCGCCACTTATGCACAGGAAGGCCCACAGGTTTTCTGGACAACTTCCTGCCGCCTACCCAGCCCGAACGCAGCGCAATCAATCCACAAGCGTGACGGTACCCTTCATGACGGCCGCGTGCCCTGGGAAGGTGCAGAAGAACATGTACTGTCCATCCGCCTGCAGTTGCGCCACGTCAAAGGTGACGGACGTGCTTTCGCCGCCGCCGATCATCTTGGTATGCGCCAGGATGCGGGAGTCATCTGCCTTCAGGTAGTCGTTATCCAGGCCGGCCGCGGCGCCCTCGTTGACCACCGGCGTCATGTCCGCCTGCCGGGTGAGCACCCAGTTGTGGCCCATGACGTTCTTCGGCAACTGGCCAACGTGCTTCAGGTTGACGGTAAACTGCTGGCAACTCTTGGCGATTTCGATCGCGTTGGTGCTGTAGGTCATCTGGTCGGTGGAGTCGATGTCCACGCTGCATTCGGCGGCCCACAGGGGCGCGGCGGGCAAGGACAGCAAAGCAACCAGGGCGAGTCGACGGATCATGAGGGTTCTCCGGTCAGCGAGTGGTTGAGCCGGTAGACGCATGGACTCGGGCGGGGTTCCGTCGCCACGACGAGGCTATCGTTGCCATGCAAAGCTTCAACGAGCCGCGGCGACCGGGGCGGCCTAGCATGGCAGCCGTTACCGAACGGAGGACGTTCCCATGGGTCTTGAAGAACTGCTGCGCAACCTGCTGGCCAGCTATGCCTCGGCGGCGTGCGGCAACGCCCTGTAGCTTGTCCGCAACCTTTTAACCCCGGCGGGGGTCTTATCGGCACGGCGGCCATCCGGTCGTCAGTTTCGCTTCGTGTGCCGCATGCCCCGCTGGATCGACTCCCTGCACCCGCTGATCGAGCGGGTGACCACCTTTCTCAAACGCTATCCCGGGCTGGTCGCGCTGTTCGGCTTCGTGTCCGGACTGGCCAGCTTTCTGCTGGTCGATCGCCAGGCCGGGCTGGCCAAGGTGATCGCCGTGGTGATGCTGGTCAGCTGGCTGTGGCTGGCACTGGGTCACACCCTGTACCGCTGGCTGGAGCGGCGCTTCGGCCTGCGCCTGCCGCCGCCGCTGCTGCACTACGCGACGCAGATGATCCACCAGGAGAGTCTGTTCTTTATCCTGCCGTTCTTCTTCATCACCACCAGCTGGAATACCGGCCAGGCCGCGTTTACCGGTGTGCTGGGCCTGGCCGCGCTGGTCTCGATCGTCGACCCGATCTACTACCGGGGCCTGGCGACGCGCCGCTGGCTGTACCTGGCGTTCCACAGCCTGACGCTGTTCGCCGTGCTGCTCACCGCGCTGCCGATCATCCTGCAATTGGACACCGCGCAGAGCTACCGCTGGGCGCTGGGCATCGCCCTGCTGCTGGCCCTGCCCAGCCTCGCGGCACTCACCGGAACGGGCTGGCGCCGCTGGCTGCTGGCCCCCCTGTTGCTGGTGGCGCTGGCCGGTGCCGGCTGGCTGGCACGGCTGTGGGTGCCGCCGGCGACCCTGTGGCTGAACCAGGTCGCCATCGCCCACGAGGTGCGCGAGCGGGCACCTACCGAACGGTTGCGGCGGGGGGGCGGGGG
>NZ_JBOY01000035.1:0-20150 GCF_000647775.1 Pseudomonas sp. RL
GGTTGGTGGACAGTACCGTAGGGTGGATCGCGCTCTACCGATCCACCGAGCGGGCTCAGCCCGCCGTGCCAGCGCGGTGGTGGACAAAAACAACGTTGCCCACCCGACGGCGCCGGCAGGCGTGCCGGGGTCTTAGTTACCCACAACCGCGTAATCCGGCTTCTTGTCGTTGCCGGGGATGTACGGGCTCCACGGTTGGGCGCGCAGTGGGCCTTCGGTCTGCCAGACCACCGAGAACTGACCGTCCTCCTGCACTTCACCGATCATCACCGGCTTGTGCAGGTGATGGTTCTTTTCCATGGTCAGGGTGTAACCGCTCGGCGCGGCGAAGGTCTGGCCGTAGAGGGCCTGCCGCACCTTGTCCACGTCGGTGGTGCCGGCCTTTTCCACGGCCTGCGCCCACATGTGGATGCCCACGTAGGTGGCTTCCATCGGGTCGTTGGTCACCGCCTTGTCGGCGTTCGGCAGGCCCTTGGCCGTGGCGTAGGCCTTCCACTTCTTCACGAACTCGGTGTTGACCGGGTTTTCCACCGACTGGAAATAGTTCCAGGCGGCCAGGTGGCCGACCAGCGGCTTGGTGTCGATGCCGCGCAGTTCTTCCTCACCCACCGAGAAGGCCACCACCGGCACGTCGGTGGCGTCCAGGCCCTGGTTGGCCAGTTCCTTGTAGAAGGGCACGTTGGAATCGCCGTTGATGGTGGACACCACCGCGGTCTTGCCGCCGGCGGAGAACTTCTTGATGTTGGCGACGATGGTCTGGTAATCGCTGTGGCCGAACGGGGTGTAGACCTCTTCGATGTCCTTCTCGGCTACGCCCTTGGAAATCAGGAAGGCGCGCAGGATCTTGTTGGTGGTGCGCGGGTAGACGTAGTCGGTGCCCAGCAGGAAGAAGCGCTTGGCCGCGCCGCCGTCTTCGCTCAGCAGGTATTCCACCGCCGGGATGGCCTGCTGGTTCGGCGCCGCGCCGGTGTAGAACACGTTGGCCGACAGCTCCTCGCCTTCGTACTGCACGGGGTAGAACAGCAGGCCGTTCAGCTCTTCGTAGACCGGCAGCACCGACTTGCGCGACACGCTGGTCCAGCAGCCGAAGGTCACGGCCACCTTGTCCTGGGTTAGCAGCTGGCGGCCGCGCTCGGCGAACAGCGGCCAGTTGGAGGCCGGGTCGACCACCACCGGCTCGAGCTGCTTGCCGAGCACGCCACCCTTGGCGTTGATCTCGTCGATGGTCATCAACGCCATGTCTTTCAGCGAGGTTTCCGAAATGGCCATGGTGCCGGACAGCGAGTGCAGGATGCCGACCTTGATGGTCTCGGCGGCCTGGATGCTCCAGCTCATGCCCATGGTGGCTAGCGAGGCGGACAGGGTCAGCGCCTTGATCATTTGACGACGTTTCATGTTGCGATCTCCATTCACGAAAAAGGGTCGTTCAAGCGGTTGGCAGTCTTCAGGCGGTGGTTCCGTCACCCTTGCACCGCCCGTTGCCGGGCGCTGTGCAGCATGTGCAGGGTGATCTTGCGCACTTCGGCCTTGCTCAGTTCGATGTGGGTCCTGAGCAGGCGCTGTGCTTCTTCTATGCGGCGCGACAGGATCGCGCCGAGGATCCGGGCGTGTTCCTCGTAGGTGGCGGTGATACGGGCGCCCTGGGTGAAATCCAGGCGGCGGATGATGCGCAGCCGTTCGCTGATGCCGCCGTGCAGGCGCGCCAGCTCGCGGTTGCCGGTGGCTTCCACCAGCTGGCAGTGGAAACGCTCGTCCAGCCGCGACACCTCACGGCCGTCCGGCAGGCGTTGCTCCGGGGCCACCAGCCAGGTGGCACGCAATTGCTCCAGCTCGACCGGCAATTCGCCGGCCGGGCGCTCGCACAGCCGCCGTACGGCTTCGAGTTCGAGGACGATGCGCACGTCGTACAGCTCCTCGAAGTGGTGGAAGTCGAACGGCGTGACCTGCCAGCCGCTGCGAAACGACACGGCGACAAAACCCTCGCGCTCCAGCTGGTACAGCGCCTGACGCACCGGCGTACGGCTCACCGCCATGCGCTCGGCGACCTCGCCTTCGCTGAAACGATCGCCGGGCAGCAGGCGGAACTCGAAGATGTCGTCCTTGAGCTGCTGGTAGATGCGCTCGGCGAGATTCTCCGGCCGTTCCTTGCCGCGCCGTTCGGGGCTGTGCAATTGCATGTCAGGCCGCCTCGTGGGGTTCGAGCAGCAGCAGGGCGTCGCCGGGGGTGACCGCCTTGCCGGGCTGGCAGCGCACCGACTTGACGATGCCGGCCACCGGGGCGATGACCGCCAGCTCCATCTTCATGGCCTCCACCACCAGCAGCGGGGTCCCGGCCTCGACGCGCTGGCCGGGCTGCACCAGCACCTTCCAGACGCTGCCACTCATCTCGGCGCTGACCAGATGGCCGTCCAGGTCGCCGTCATCCTCCACGGCGCTGGCCAGCGGCTGGGCGGCGGCCGGGTCGTCGTCGCGCCACAGCGGCACTTCGGCGTCGAAGGCGGCCTTCTGGCGTTGCTGGAAGGCGGCGATGCCGTCCGCGTTGTCGGTCAGGAAGCGCTGGTACGCGGCGAAGTCGAACTCGCCCTGCTCGATGCGGATCTGCGCGCGGCCCTCGCGGAAAGCCTCGCGGAAGGCGGTGAGCTCCTGCTCGCTGACCTCGTAGAAGCGCACCTGGTCGAAGAACTTCAGCAGCCAGGGCTCGCCGTTCTCGAACTGGGCGTTCTTCAGGTACTTGTTCCAAATCGGCAGGGTGCGACCGACCAGTTGGTAGCCGCCGGGCGAGTCCATGCCGTAGATGCACATGTACATGCCGCCGATGCCCACCGTGCCTTCGGCGGTGTAGGTGCGCGCCGGGTTGTACTTGGAGCTGAGCAGGCGGTGGCGCGGGTCCAGCGGCACGGCGCAGGGCGCATCCAGGTAGACATCGCCCAGGCCGAGGATCAGGTAGCTGGCGTCGTAAAGGATGTTCTTGACCTGCTCACGGCTGTCCAGGCCGTTGATGCGCTGCAGGAAGTCGACATTGTTCGGCAGCCAGGGCGCCTCGGCGCGCACGGTTTCCCGGTAGCGGGTGACGGCGCCTAGGGTGGCGCTGTCCTCGAAGGCCATCGGCAGATGCACGATGCGGGTCGGCACCTTGAGGTCGGCCACGTCGCCCAGCTGTTCCTCCAGCTGCAGCAGGCGGGCCAGCAGGGTCTGCTGGTGCAGCACGCGGCTGTTGTAGCGCAGCTGTAGGGAGCGCACGCCCGGCGCCAGTTCTTCCAGCCCCTCGATGTTCGCCGCCTTCAACGCCTCCATCAGCAGGTGCACGCGCAGGCGCAGCGCCAGGTCCAGCACGTTGTCGCCGTACTCCATCAAGATGTAGGCGTCACCGGCCTGGCGGTACACCACCTGCGGGCGATCGTCGGTGGCCGGCAGCTCGGCCAGCACGGTGGCGGAAACGGTGTTGCCCGGCTGCAGGCTCGGCGCCGGAAGGGTGACGGCGCTGATCGCCGCCAGCGCCTCGATGCTGCCCAATTGCGCCTGTTCCAGGCTCTGCGCCTGCTGGAAGCCGATGGGGAAGAAACGCAGCCTGTCGCCGGGCTTGACCTGGCCCACCTTCCACAGCTCGGCCTTGGCGATGGTCACCGGGCAGACGAAGCCGCCCAGGCTCGGGCCGTCCTTGGTGAGGATGACCGGGAAGTCGCCGGTGAAGTTGATCGAGCCGATGGCGTATTCGCAGTCATGCACGTTGGACGGGTGCAGGCCGGCCTCGCCGCCGTCGGCGCGGGTCCAGCTCGGCTTCGGGCCGGTCAGGCGCACGCCGAGGCGGTTGGAGTTGTAGTGCACCTGCCACTCGGCGGCGAAGAATTCCTCGATGGCCTCGGGGGTGAAGAAATCCGGGGCGCCATGGGGGCCGTAGAGCACGCCGATGTCCCAGGTGGTCCCGTAACTGGGAACCAGGCTGGCATGGGCGGGCTGCGGCGGCGCAATGGGCGCGGGCGTGGTGCAGGCCGGCAGTTCGGGCTGCGAGATGGCCAGCATGTCGGCCGGACGCAGGGTGCGGCCGGCGTGGCCGCCAAACTGGCCGAGGGCGAAGGTGGAGCGGCTGCCCAGGTACAGCGGCACGTCCAGGCCGTTGCGCACCGCCAGGTAGGTGCGGCAGCCGCTGGCGGCGCGACCCAGCCTGAGCACCTGACCGGCGCGCACCGGCAGCGGTTCCCAGTAGGCCACCGGCTCACCGTCCAGGGTGGCCGGGCAGCCGGCGCCGGTCAGGGCGATCGTCGCGTCGCAGTGGAATTTCAGGGTCGGGCCCTGCAGGGTGAATTCCAGGCCGGCGGCGCTGGCGTGGTTGCCGACGATGCGGTTGGCCAGGCGGAAGGCATAGTCGTCCATCGGCCCGGACGGCGGCACGCCGATATCCCAGTAACCGAGACGGCCGGGGAAATCCTGCACGCTGGAGTAGGTGCCCGGTTCCAGCACCTCGATGACGCGGGCCTGGTACTCGAACGTGTCGAGCAGGCGGGTCCATACGTTGCCTTGCGCAAAGCGCTCGTCGGCCACCACCTGACGCAGGTAGTCGAGGTTGCTGGCGATGCCGTGCAGGCGGGTTTCAGCCAGGGCGGCGCGCAGCTTGAGCAAAGCTTCTTCGCGATTGGCACCGTGCACGATCAGCTTGGCGATCATCGGGTCGTAGAAGGCCGACACCTCGCTGCCGGTGCTGACCCAGCCGTCCACCCGCACGCCGTCGGGGAAGTGCACATCGGTAAGCACGCCGGGGCTGGGTTGGAAGTTCTTCAGCGGGTCTTCGGCATACAGGCGCACCTCCATGGCCGCGCCCTGCGGAGCGCGGTTCAGCGCCGGCCAATCCAACGCGTCGCCGGCGGCCACGCGCAGCATGCATTCGATCAGGTCCAGGCCGGTGACCATTTCGGTGACCGGGTGCTCCACCTGCAGGCGGGTGTTCACTTCCAAGAAGTAGACGTCGTCACGGGCGGCGTCGTAGATGAACTCCACGGTGCCGGCGCTGCGGTAGCTCACCGACTCGCCCAGTTGCACGGCGGCGGCGTGCAGCTTTTCGCGGGTGGCCTGCGGCAGGTTGGGCGCCGGGGTTTCCTCGACCACTTTCTGGTTGCGGCGCTGCAGGGAGCAGTCGCGTTCGCCGAGGGCGACCACGCGACCCTGGCCGTCGCCGAAGATCTGCACTTCCACATGGCGCGCCTGATCGACGAAACGCTCGAGAAACACGCCGGCGTCGCTGAAGAACTGCTCGCCCATGCGCTTGACGCTGTCGTAGGCGCTGGCCAGCGCCTCGGCGTCGGCGCAGCGGGTCAGGCCGATGCCGCCCCCGCCGGCGGTGGTCTTGAGCATCACCGGGTAGCCGATCCGTTCGGCGGCGGCCAGTGCGTCTTCCAGACTGTTCAGCAGGCCGGTGCCCGGTGCCATCGGCACCCGGGCCTCGGCGGCCAGCTCACGGGCGCGGTGCTTGAGGCCGAATTCGCGAATCTGCTGTGCGGTCGGGCCGATAAAGGCGATACCGGCGGCCTCGCAGGCGTCGGCGAACTCAGCGCTTTCCGACAGGAAGCCGTAGCCGGGGTAGATGGCCTGGGCGCCGGTTTCCTTGGCGGCGGCGAGAATCTTGTCGATGCGCAGGTAGCTGTCGGCTGGCTTGTCGCCGCCCAGGGCGATGGCCAGGTCGGCATCCCGCACGTGCTGGGCGTTGCGGTCGGCGTCGGAGTACACCGCCACGCTCTTCACGCCCAGGCGCTTGAGGGTGCGGATGGCGCGGACGGCGATCTCGCCACGGTTGGCGATGAGGACGGTATCAAACATGGGTGGCCTCCGTGGCGAGATCGCCGTGGTGGGCTACGCCCACCCGGCACTTTGACTTCGTCGCTGCGCCGCTTCGCGGCTGGTCACCACGGTTGGTGATGAGGACGGTCTGAAACATGGCGCTCTCCTTGGCCTCAGGCCTTCACGGGGATGGCGTTCTGGGCGGCGATGAAGGCGCGCCAGCCGCCGAAGGGGGTGATGTCGCGGGCGCCTTCCAGCGCGTAGGGCTCGCAGATGAAGCCCTTCACCCAGCGGCCGTCGGCCAACTGCACGTTGCCGATGCCCAGCGGCGGCGGGATCTCCGCGACGAACTCGCCGAAGCGCGCCTGCGGCACGTCCCACAGCTCGACGATGATCGGTGCGCCTTCGGCCATGCGCGCCAGGCCAGGCTTGGGCGGCACGGTGCCGGGCAGGGCATACAGGCGGTAGTGCGGGGCCGTGGTGGTCTGCTCGACGCGCACCGCGTCGCGGGTGGTGAGCTGGAAATTCAACGGCATGCCGGTCAGGTGGGCGCCGACCACCGCCACGCGCACGCTGCCGGGTGCCTGGGGCAGTGGCGCGAGCTCCGGTAGCGGCCGCCCGGTGGCGCCGAGCGGCAGGGCCAGCGCCTGCTGCCAGCGCTGGCCGAGCGCGGCCAGGGCCTGGTCGCGCCAGGCGGGGGCGATGAAGGTGATGCCGGCCGGCAGGCCATCGGTGCGGAAGCCGGCCGGAACAGCCAGGGCGCACAGGTCGGCCAGGTTGGTGAAGTTGGTGTAGGTGCCGAACTGGCTGTTGAACAGCACCGGCTCCTGCTCCATTTCGGCCAGGGTGCGGATCGTCGGCGAGGTCGGCACCACCAGCGCGTCGAAGGGCGCCAGGGCCTCGTGGATGCGGCGGGCCAGCTCGGCGCGCAGGTATTCGGCGCGGTAGGCATCGCAGGCGCTGTACGGGTGGCCCTTGTCGACGATGCCACGCACCACCGGGTGGATGTGCTCCGCTGCGACGCCGGCCAGAGCCACGGTGCGCTCGGCCACCCAAGGGCCGTAGTAGAGCTGTTCGGCCAGGGTCTGGAACGGGCTGAAGTCGATCGGCGTCAGCTCGGCGCCCTGGGCTTTTAGCTGCTCCAGTGCTTGCAGGTAGACCGCCTGGTTCTGGGTATCGCCGTAGAATTCCGGGTCGGCCGGGTAGGCCAGCTTCGCAGCGACCGGCACGCCGACCTTGGCGCTGCAAGGGTTGCTGCGGCTGAAGGCATCGCTCGGGTCGTAGCCGCCGGCCAGATTGGCCACCGCCAGGGCGTCGTTCACCGTCAGGGCGAACGCCGAGATGCAGTCCAGCGTGCGGCAGGCTGGCACCAGGCCGGTGGTCGATAGCCAGCCCTTGGTGGGCTTGAGACCGACGATGTTGTTGAAGCCGGCCGGTACGCGACCGGAGCCGGCGGTATCGGTGCCCAGGGCGAAGGGCACCAGGCCGCGCGCCACCACGCTGGCCGAACCGGAGCTGGAGCCGCCGCTGACATAGTCCGGGTTGAAGCTGTTGGGCACCGCGCCGTAGGGCGAGCGGGTGCCGACCAGGCCGGTGGCGAACTGGTCCAGGTTGGTCTTGCCGATCAGGATGGCGCCGGCGGCGCGCAGGCGAGCGACCACGTGGGCGTCTTCGCTGGCCCGGTAGGCAAAGGCAGGGCAGGCGGCGGTGGTGGGCCAGCCGGCGGCGTCGATGTTGTCCTTGATGGCGAAGGGCACGCCGAACAGCGGCAGGGCCTCCCGCTGGCCGCCGGCGGCGTCGAGCAGGCGGTCGAGTGCGCCGAGCTGTTCATCCAGCTGGCTGCGGCTGGCCAGGGTGATCCAGGCCGGATCGTCCGGGTTCAACTGATCGAGCAGGGCGTGGATCAGTTCGGCGGGGCTTATCCGGTTGCGGTAGGCCGCTTGCCAGTCGGCAAGGGTAAAGCCGAGGGGGGCGTTGGGCATGCTCTGAGGTTCCATCTTGTATCCAAGCGATGGAACGGACAGAGCAAGGGTGGTGCCAGGTTCGGAAAGGCCTGGATTTTCAGGGCGTTACGCTCGTATTCGGTGGCATTTCGCGCGCGATGCGCGGCGCCGACGCACCGGGGCGGGGCATGGGTGCGTGGTCGTAGTGCGAACGCAGGCGGTCGGTGCCGTTCCGGCCGCCGCTGCGGATGCACCGAGGCCGCGAGCAGTGGCCAACGCCTGGCGTTGCCCCCCTACGGAATCAGGTAGCCCTGGATGCCGGTGAAGATGATCTGCGCGGCCAGCGCACAGACGAACAGGCCCATCAGCCGGCTGACGATCTGCAGGCCCTGCTCGCCGAGCAGTTTTTCGAACTGGTTGGACAGGTAGAGCACCGTGCCGACGGTCAGTGCGGCCAGACCCAGCGCAGCGATGGTCACCAGCTTCTGGTCCCACTGGGTATCGGCCACGCCCATCACCAGCAGGGCGCCGATGGTGCCGGGGCCGACGGTCAGCGGGATGGTCAGCGGCACGATGGTCACGTCCTGGTGGACGTTGTCGCTCTGCGCCACCGCCTTGCCCTGGGCCATGCCCAGCGCGGAGATGAACAGCACGCTGCCGGCGCCGATGCGGAAGGCGTCGATGGTGATGCCGAACAGGTCGAAGATGTAGCGACCGAACAGGTAGAGCAGCAGGCTGGCGATCAGCACGCCGGTGGCCACGCGCCAGGCCAGGTGCTTGCGTTCGCGCGGCGCATAGCCGCGGGTCATGCTGATGAAGCAGGAGAGCACGAAGAAGGGACTGTAAAGCACCAGCATCCGCAGATAGATACTGAACAGCTCGGCGATCATGGCGGGGGTGTCTCGGAAAACGGTGGGTTGAGCGGCGCGATTCTAGCCGAGCCGTCCGTTAAAAGCGCTGGTTGCGTGACCCGTCAGTCCGACCGGCTATCCGCTCAGCGCATGGCGGTGCAGGTCGCGCTCCAGCACCCAGTGATTGAGAAGCTCGCGCAGCTGCGAAAGCTCCACCGGCTTGGCGATGTGCCCGTCCATGCCGCACAGGCGCGCACGGTCCTTGTGCTCGCCGAGGATGTGCGCAGTCAGTGCCACCACCGGGGTGCGCGGGCGCTGTTCGCGGGCTTCCCATTCGCGCAGCTCGCGGGTGGCGGTGAAACCGTCCATGACGGGCATCTCGCAGTCCATCAGCACCAGGTCGTAGTGCTGCTCGCGCAGCGCCGCCAGGGCCTCCTCGCCGTTGCTGACGGTATCCGGCTCCAGGTTGAGCTTGCGCAGCATGCCGCGGATCACCTTGGTGGAGATGCTGTTGTCCTCGGCCACCAGGACGCGGAAATCGCTGGGCAGAGGGGGCAGTTCGGCCGGCATGGAAGGGCTGGCCGGCTGTTGCGGGCTGCGGCCCAGCTCTTCGGCCAGGGTGGCCTTGAGGGTATAGCCGGCCACCGGCTTGGCGAGGATGCGGCGAATGCCGGCGTTGCGGGCGATCACCTTGCTCGGTGCGCTGTTCACGCCGGTCAGCATGATCAGCAGGATGTCGCGGTTGAGGTGGGGGTCTTCCTTGATCCGCGCGGCCAGTTGCAGGCCGCTCATGCCGGGCATGTCATGGTCGAGCAGGACCAGATCGAAATCGTTCTGCAGGTGCGCGCGGGTGCGCAGCATGGCCAGCGCCTCGCGACCGGAGGCCACCGCCACGGCCTGCATGCCCCAGGCGGCGCACTGCTGGACCAGCACCTTGCGGCAGATTTCGTTGTCGTCGACGATCAGCACCCGCGCGTCGTGCAGCGGCTCGTCCAGATCGCCCGGCGCCTGGCGCAGCTGCGCGGCATCCAGGGGCAGGCTCAGCGACAGGGTGTTGCCGCGCAGTTCGCCGGCCTGCACGCCGAACTCACCCTCCATCAGCAGGGTCAGCTGGCGGGCGATAATCAGACCCAGGCGCCCACCATTGCGACTGGCAGAGAGCAGGTCGGGACTGTGCAGCGCCGCATTCAGCAGCGCCTGGCGTTCGCTCTCCGGCAGTGGCGCACCGCTGTCCTGCACGGTAATACGCAGCTGTTCGCCGTCGAGGGCGGCGGCCAGCAGGATCTCGCCGTCCTGGGTCTGGCGGAAAGCGTTGTCCAGCAGGCTGACCAGCACCTGGCGCAGGCGGGTCGGGTCGCCGGCGATCACCCGAGGCAACTGCGGCTGCACGAAACCGATCAGCTCGATCTTCTGCTGCTCGGCCCGCGCGCGGAACATGCCCAGGCAATCCTCGATCAGCGCGCCGAGATCGAAGGCCACGTCATCCAGCTCGATCTGTCCGGATTCCAGCCGGGAGATGTCGAGAATCTCGTTGATCAGAATGAGCAGTTCGTTGCCTGCACCATGGATGGTCTGCACGTAGTCACGCTGCTTGCTGGACAGCTGGGTGCCGAGCAGCAGTTCGCTCATGCCCAGCACGCCGTTCATCGGCGTGCGGATTTCATGGCTGATCTTGGCCAGGAAGTCGGCCTTGGTGCGCAGTTCGGCGCGGTTCACCGCGTCGTCGGTGCGCGCCTGGGCTCGCTGCATGGCGTCCCGGTGCTGGCGCTGGCGCAGGGCCAGGCACAGCAGCACACCGGCCATGCCCAGGGCGACGTAGATGCTGGCGACCAGTGCGACGTGAGGCAGTTGCGCCAGGCCGAGCATCACAGGCATGACCAGCAGGATGGTGAAGAACTGCAGCAGCATGGCCAGACCGACCTGGCCCACAGCCACCTGGCCGGCGCGGTAGCGGCGCCCTGCCAGGTAGCCCACGACGGCGGGGACGGTCAGCAGCGCCAGATACATCAGCGGACTGAACCAGTGCGCCAGCGGCGGATAGACCAGCAACAGGAAGGGCAGCGCCGTCAGCCACAGGGTGGCGCGCTGGAGGAGGCGCTCCAGCACAGAGGGCGACGAGAAGAAGTCGCGGGCGAACAGCTGCAGACCGAGCAGGCCCAGCAGGGCGAACAGATCGCCGATCAGGGTTTGCGGCACCCCGAGACGCCTGGAGAACTCCATGAGCAGGCCAAGATGCGCCATGGCGCAGATCAGCAGTGAGGCGTGCAGGGCTGCCAGCCAGACAAAGCCCAGGCTGCGCGTGATGCCAGCGTAGATCAGGCAATAGACCAGCAGGGCGAAGAGTGCCCCGATCAGCGCGCCGTTCAGGTAGCTCGGCTGGCCGTGGCTGATCAGCGCTTGCTCATCCAGCACCTGCATCCAGCCACGCAACGCGTGGTAGCTGCCCAGGCGCAGGTACACCTCGCGCGCCTGGCCATCGTAGGGCAGGCGAACGAAATAGGCCTGCCCCGCGCGAATGACCTCCGCCTGCTGCGGATGGCGTTCCCCGGAGGTGAAATGGGTGATCGGCTCGCCGCGCTCGAACAGGAAGTAGTCAATCTCCTGCGCCTTGGGGGCGAGCAGCCACAGCCAGCGCGGGGCATCGAGTGGCGGCAGGCTGACGTGCAGCCAGAGCGCACCGGGCGACGGGGGGCGGGAGAAACTGGCAGAGGCCAGGGGCCGGAAGGGCGCTTCGCGCACGTCATCAAGGGCCAGTCGGCCGCTGGTGTCGTCGAACAGACTCCAGCGCAGCGCAGGCTCGGCGTGCGCTGCGGCCAGGGTGGCCGTGGCTAGGAGGCTGAGCAACAGCGCCATGAGTACTGCAATCACTCTCCTTGACTGCTGCACGACAACTCTCGTCTCGATCCGTGAAAAAAGTGGTCGATTATAGACATCGATCCACAGGGTTAAACAAAAAAGACGGATAAAAATCCGTCTTTTTCGGGCAGCTGTGCAGAAGTTTCCGATTAACGGTTCTGCTCGCGGGCAATGGCGCGATAGCCAATGTCCTTGCGATAGAACATGCCGTTCCAGCGGATCTTCTCTGCCAGGCGGTAGGCCTGCTGCTGGGCGTCGGATACCGTGCGGCCGATGGCGGTGGCACACAGCACGCGGCCGCCGGCGGTGACCACCTGGCCCTGGGCATTCAGCGCGGTGCCGGCATGGAACACCTTGCCGTCCAGTTGCGCGGCGTCGGCCAGGCCTTCGATCTCGTCACCCTTGGCGTAGTCGCCCGGGTAGCCGCCGGCGGCCAGCACCACGCCCACGGTGGGACGCGGGTCCCAGGTGGCTTCGACCTTGTTCAGCGCCTTGGCCAGCGCGGCCTCGACCAGCAGCACCAGCGAGGATTCCAGTCGGCACATGATCGGCTGGGTTTCCGGGTCGCCAAAGCGGCAGTTGAACTCGATGACCTTGGGGGCGCCGCTCTGGTCGATCATCAGGCCGGCGTACAGGAAGCCGGTGTAGACGTTGCCTTCACTGGCCATGCCGCGCACGGTCGGGTAGATGATCTCGTCCATCACGCGCTGGTGCACGGCGTCGGTGACTACCGGCGCGGGGGAATAAGCGCCCATGCCGCCGGTGTTCGGACCGGTGTCGCCGTCGCCGACGCGCTTGTGGTCCTGGCTGGTGGCCATGGGCAGCACGTTCTCACCGTCCACCATGACGATGAAGCTGGCTTCCTCGCCATCGAGGAATTCCTCGATGACCACGCGCGAACCGGCGTCACCGAAGGCGTTGCCGGAGAGCATGTCGCGCACGGCGGCTTCGGCTTCTTCGAGGGTCATGGCGACGATCACGCCCTTGCCGGCGGCCAGGCCGTCGGCCTTGATGACGATCGGCGCGCCCTTTTCACGCAGGTAGGCCAGTGCCGGTTCCACTTCGGTGAAGTTCTGGTAGTCGGCGGTGGGAATCTTGTGGCGGGCCAGGAAGTCCTTGGTGAACGCTTTGGAGCCTTCCAGCTGCGCGGCGGCGGCGGTCGGGCCGAAGATGTCCAGGCCGCGCGAGCGGAACAGGTCGACCACGCCCTTCACCAGCGGCGCTTCCGGGCCGACGATGGTCAGCTGCACGTTCTTCGCGGCGAAGTCGGCCAGCGCCTCGATGTTCAGCACGTCGATGGCGACGTTCTCGCACTTGGCTTCGGTGGCGGTGCCGGCGTTGCCGGGGGCGACGAAGACCTTCGCGACGCGCGAATCCTGCGCGACCTTCCAGGCCAGGGCGTGTTCACGGCCGCCGCTGCCGATGATCAAAACGTTCATTTCTCTCTCCCATTGGGGGCGGGCCTGCGGCCCGCTCGGTGGATAAACAAAGCGTTATCCACCCTACAAAAACAGGCGACTCGGTACGAGGTCGCAATGGAGCCGGTAGATGCTAGGCGCCCCGGGCTCCGACAAGCGCAGTTACCTGTTGGCAATGAGCATTGGCGGAGTCCGGGGCAACGACGCAGATGCCGGTTCCAGTGCGGCCGGGTTTAGTGCCTAAAGTGGCGCATGCCCGTGAACACCATTGCAATGCCGGCCTCATTGGCCGCATCGATCACTTCCTGGTCGCGCATCGAGCCACCCGGCTGGATCACGGCGGTGATGCCGGCCTTGGCGGCGTTGTCGATGCCGTCGCGGAACGGGAAGAAGGCGTCGGAGGCCATGACGGCGCCCTGTACCTGCAGGCCAGCGTGCTCGGCCTTGATGGCGGCGATGCGTGCGGAGTTGACGCGGCTCATCTGGCCGGCGCCGACGCCGACGGTCTGGCGGTTCTTCGCGTAGACGATGGCGTTGGACTTGACGAACTTGGCCACCTTCCAGGCGAACACCAGGTCGTGGATTTCCTGCTCGCTCGGCGCGCGCTGGGTCACCACCTTCAGGTCATCGGCGGTGATCATGCCAATGTCGCGGCTCTGCACCAGCAGACCACCGTTGACGCGCTTGAAGTCCCAGCCGGCGGCGCGTTCGGCCGGCCATTCGCCGCATTCCAGCAGGCGCACGTTGGCCTTGGCGGCCACCACGGCGCGGGCTTCGGCGGAGACCTTCGGGGCGATGATCACTTCGACGAACTGGCGCTCGACGATGGCCTTGGCGGTTTCGCCGTCCAGCTCGCGGTTGAAGGCGATGATGCCGCCGAAGGCGGATTCGCTGTCGGTGGCATAGGCCAGGTCATAGGCCTTGCGGATGCCGCCTTCGTTTTCCGGCACCACGGCCACGCCGCACGGGTTGGCATGCTTGACGATCACGCAGGCCGGCTTGACGAAGCTCTTCACGCATTCCAGCGCAGCGTCGGTGTCGGCCACGTTGTTGTAGGACAGCTCCTTGCCCTGCAGCTGCACGGCGGTGGCCACGCTGGCCTCGCCCTTCTGCGGCTCGACGTAGAAGGCGGCGATCTGGTGCGGGTTTTCGCCGTAGCGCATTTCCTGCGCCTTGATGAACTGGCTGTTGAAGGTGCGCGGGAACTGGCCACGGCCTTCGGTGGACAGGGTTTCGGCAGCCTGGTCGATGGTGCCAAGGTAGTTGGCGATCATGCCGTCGTAGGCGGCGGTGTGCTCGAAGGCCTTGAGGGCCAGGTCGAAGCGCTGGGCGTAGGTCAGGCCGCCGGCCTTCAGGGACTCGACGATCCCTGCGTAGTCGCCGGCGTTGACCACGATGGCGACGTCCTTGTGGTTCTTGGCCGCGCTGCGGACCATGGTCGGGCCGCCGATGTCGATGTTCTCGATGGCATCCGGCAGGGTGCAGCCCGGCTTGGCCACGGTGGCCGCGAACGGGTAGAGGTTGACCGCCACCAGGTCGATCGGGGCGATGCCGTGTTCGGCCATGACTGCGCCATCCAGGTCACGGCGACCGAGGATGCCACCGTGGATCTTCGGGTGCAGGGTCTTCACCCGGCCATCCATCATTTCCGGGAAGCCGGTGTAGTCGGCGACTTCCACGGCATTGACGCCGTTGTCCTTGAGCAGCTTGTAGGTGCCGCCGGTGGAGAGGATCTCCACGCCGAGCGCGGCGAGCTCACGGGCGAAGTCGACGATGCCGGTCTTGTCGGAAACGCTGATCAGGGCGCGGCGGACGGGGAGGCGGGTGGTTTGGTCGGTCATCAGGCAGGTCCAGCTACTAAGTGAGGTGATTTGGGAGCGTGGGGGTCAGAGAAGGTCGTACTGCTTGAGCTTCTTGCGCAGGGTGCCGCGATTGAGGCCCAGCAGCTCGGAGGCCTTGGTCTGGTTGCCCTTCACGTAATTCATCACGGTTTCCAGCAGGGGTGCTTCGACTTCGGCCAGCACCATGTTGTACACGTCCGTGGCAGGAGCGCCTTCCAGATGGGCGAAATAGTTGCGCAGCGCCTGTTCCACGCTGCCACGCAGGGTCTGCTGGCCGGGCGCGTTCAGATGCTGTTTCAGATTGGCTTGCTCACTCACGGGGGTTGTTCCAGTTTCAAATGTCTCGGTCATGGTCATGCGGCCACCTCTTCCTCTGCATTCCGCGCGGCGAAGAATTCACGAACATCGGCGCACTGCGCGTGCGTGCTGTCCAGACGATTGAATTGGGCGCGGAACTCCCTGGCGCCCGGCAGCGTTGCCAGATACCAGCCGACATGCTTGCGGGCGATGCGAACGCCCATCTCGTCGCCGTAAAAGGCGTGCAGTGCCGACAGATGATCCAGCAGTATTCGTTCCACTTCTTGCAGCCCCGGCTCGGGCAGGCGTTCCCCGGTTTCCAGGAAATGGTTGATCTCCCGGAAGATCCACGGGCGCCCCTGCGCCGCGCGGCCGATCAGCAGTGCGTCGGCGCCGGTGTGCGCCAGCACCTGGCGGGCCTTTTCCGGTGAGGTGATGTCGCCGTTGGCGAACACCGGCATGGAAACGGCCTGCTTGATGGTGGCGATGGTGTCGTACTCCGCTTCCCCGGTGTACAGGTCGGCCCGTGTGCGGCCATGCACGGCGAGCGCGGCAATGCCTTCCTGTTCGGCAATCCGTGCCACGGTCAGCCCGTTCTTGTTATCGCGGTCCCAGCCGGTGCGGATCTTCAGCGTGACGGGCACATCCACTGCGCCCACCACGGCCGAAAGGATTTCCGCGACCAGCTTTTCGTCCTTCATGAGCGCCGAACCGGCCGCCTTGTTGCAGACTTTCTTGGCGGGGCAGCCCATGTTGATGTCGATGATCTGCGCGCCCAGCTCCACGTTGGCGCGCGCTGCCTCGGCGAGCATCTGCGGATCGCCGCCGGCGATCTGCACCGAACGCGGTTCCGGGTCGTCGGCGTGCAGCATGCGCAGGCGCGACTTGCGGCTGTGCCACAGGCGCACGTCGCTGGTGAGCATTTCCGACACCACGAGCCCGGCGCCGAGCCGCCGGCAAAGCTGGCGGAACGGCCTGTCCGTCACGCCCGCCATGGGCGCGAGGATCAGTCGATTGGGCAATTCGTAGGGGCCGATACGTACCGCTGACATAGGACTTCCCTGCTCTGGGGCCTGCTGGCTCAGGTCGATCGGGGGCTGCAAAAAAGGGTGGGCATGATACCCGCTCTCCGGGCCCGGTTAAAGTTGGTTTTGAACAAATTCTGAACAGTCGGAGCGTTATCGCCGTGTGGAATCAGCTAACCGACGAGGCGTGGTCCACCCCGATCCGGTCCGGGCGATCCCGGCTATTCAGGAGAGTGGAAGGCGAGGCTGTAGTTCACCGCCTTGCTGCCCGGATCGAGAATTTCCAGGGAGATGTGGATGGGCGTCTGCGAGGGCATGTCCTGTTGCCCGGCCAGTTCGCCGCTCAGGTATTCGCTGGGCTTGAAGCGGCGGCTGGCGATCGGCTGCCCGCCGATGTCGGCGAAGCGCAGTTCCAGCAGCGGGAAGGGCTGGGCGAAGCTGGCGCGGTTGTAGAGGATGGCGTCCACCACCAGCGCGCCCCGGTAGGACGGATGGCTGCGCACCACCAGATTGCTGCTGCGGATCTGCTCGATGTCGACCCGTGACGGCAGGCTGCAGCCGAGGGTCGGGCAGAGCCGTTCGAACCAGGGGCGGTACTGGTCTTGGCGGGCCAGGTCCTGGAAATTGTGGTGGACGTACTGGGCGGCCAGCGCCAGGAGCGCGAGCAGAATCAGGAACGCCCAGAGCAGCCAGCGTCCCCAGGGCTTCTTCGGCTTCTGCCATTCCAGCTGCAGAGGCGCCTCGGCCAGCTCATGAAGGGCAACCCCGGGGGCTTCATCGCTGCCGTCGTCGACCCGCAGCGATTCAGCGGGAGCTGCCGGCAGCGGCTTGTCAGCCTTCTGCCGGGCCGGGCCGAGCGCTTCAGGCTGCGGCTCGCGCGTGTTGTCGCGTTCGGCGCTGAGTGCCTCGTCGCGCAGCAATGCCTCGGCCCAGGCCTCATCGTCCCCTTCGGGCTTGGTGGCGGGGCCGAGCAGGCGCTCGGCGGTGCCGGGCGCGCCCTTGAGGGTCTTGAACTGCGCGGACAGCTGTTCTTCCTGGTCCAGGCGCTCCAGTTCCTGGTCCAGGTCCAGGTCGCCCAGATCCAGGTCGTCATGGATGCGCAGGTCGTCATCGCGCAGCGTCGGTCGGGGTTTGTCCGCCGGCGGGGACTTCGCGGCTTCGGGCTTGGCGGGCGGGACCACCGCAGCCGCGGGGGGCGGCGGCGAAGCCGGCTTGGCGACCGCCGGCGCAGGCGTCCCGGATGGCTTGCTGGCGGCGGGCGGCGCGTTGCGGGCGGCCTCGGCAATCTGCCGCGCAGCATTGAACACGTGCAGGCAGGCGCCACAACGCACGGCGCCCTGGGCTGCGCCGAGCTGGGCGCGGCTGACCCGGAAGCGGGTGCGACAGTTGGGGCACTGGGCGACGTAACTCTCTGACATTGCGCGTATCCGCGGGGAGTCGGGCGATGGCCTTACAGGCCGATTAGTCTAACGCAACCCCGTGCTCAGCGGCGTACCCCGCTGATGCGCACCCAGCCGTCCTGCTCGGCAGTGGGGTCGAGTTCGAAGGCCTCGGCGTAAGCCGCGCGCACCTCGTCAGCCTGCTCGGCCAGGATGCCGGACAGCGCCAGGCGGCCGCCGTGCTTCACTCGCGCGGTGATCTGCGGGGCGAGCTGCACCAGCGGGCCGGCGAGAATGTTGGCGACCACCACGTCGGCCTGCTCGTCCGGCAGATCCTGCGGCAGATAGAGCGGGAAGCGCGCCGGGTCGATGCCGTTGCGGCTGGCGTTGTCGCGGGAGGCTTCCAGGGCTTGCGGGTCGATGTCGGTGCCCACCGCCCGTTCGGCGCCCAGCAACAGGGCGGCGATGGCCAGGATGCCGGAGCCGCAGCCGAAGTCCAGCACGCTGCACCCTTCGAGCACCTGGCCGTCCAGCCATTGCAGGCACAGTGCGGTGGTCGGGTGGGTGCCGGTGCCGAATGCCAGGCCCGGATCGAGCAGCAGGTTGACGGCGTCCGGCTCGGGGGCGGCGTGCCAGCTCGGCACGATCCACAGGCGGCGGCCGAAGCGCATGGGCTGGAAGTTGTCCATCCAGCTGCGCTCCCAGTCCTGGTCCTCGATGCGCTCGACCTGGTGCTCGGGCAGCGGATCGCCGGTCAGCAGGCGCAGGTGCGCGAGTACCTGCTCGCCATCGGCATCGCCTTCGAACAGCGCCAGCAGGTGGGTGTGGCTCCACAGCGGCGTGGTGCCCAGGTCCGGCTCGAAGATCGGCTGGTCTTCGGCGTCCATGAAGGTGACCGACACGGCACCGACGTCCAGCAGGGCATCCTCATAGAAAGAGGCCTGGTCAGGGGTGATGGCGAGGCGGACTTGTAACCAGGGCATGGGCGTACCTGCGGGCGAGTGGGGTGGCATGGGGCGCGCATGATAGCGCGTCGGCGGGGCCAGGCCCAGAAACGCCAAGGGCCGCCCGCAGGCAGCCCTTGGTGTACACGTCAGCCGAGGCTCAGTGCTTGTCCATACCCAGTTTCTTTTCCAGGTAGTGGATGTTCACGCCACCCTGGCAGAAGCCCGGGTCACGGGTCAGGTCGCGGTGCAGCGGGACGTTGGTCTTGATGCCGTCGACCACGATCTCGTCCAGGGCGTTGCGCATGCGCGCCATGGCTTCGTCGCGGCTGTTGCCGTAGGCAATGACCTTGCCGATCAGCGAGTCGTAGTTCGGCGGAACCGCGTAACCGCTGTACAGGTGCGAGTCGACACGGATGCCGTTGCCGCCCGGGGCGTGGTAGTGCTTGACCTTGCCGGGGCTGGGCATGAAGGTCGCCGGGTCTTCGGCGTTGATCCGGCACTCCAGCGCGTGGCCACGGACCACCACGTCTTCCTGCTTGATCGACAGCTTGTTGCCGGCGGCGATGCTGAGCATCTCCTTGACGATGTCCACGCCGGTGATCATTTCGGTCACCGGGTGTTCGACCTGCACGCGGGTGTTCATCTCGATGAAGTAGAAGCGACCGTCTTCATAGAGGAACTCGAAGGTGCCGGCGCCGCGGTAGCCGATCTCGATGCAGGCGTCGACGCAGCGCTTGAGCACTTCGGCGCGGGCCTTCTCGTCGATCAGCGGGGCGGGGGCTTCTTCCAGCACCTTCTGGTGGCGGCGCTGCAGGGAGCAGTCGCGGTCGTAGAGGTGGATGGCGTTGCCCTGGCCGTCGGCCAGCACCTGGACTTCCACGTGACGCGGGTTGCCGAGGAACTTCTCCAGGTAGACCATCGAGTTGCCGAAGGCGGCGCCGGCTTCGGTGCGGGTCAGCTTGGCCGACTTGATCAGGTCTTCTTCCTTGTGCACCACGCGCATGCCGCGACCACCGCCGCCGCCGGCGGCCTTGATGATCACCGGATAACCCACTTCGCGGGCGATGCGCAGGGCTTCCTGCTCGTCTTCCGGCAGCGGGCCGTCGGAGCCCGGAACGGTCGGAACACCGGCCTTCTTCATGGCGTCCTTGGCAGACACCTTGTCGCCCATCAGGCGAATCACGTCGGCGGTCGGGCCGACGAAGGCGAAGCCGGAGCGCTCGACCTGCTCGGCGAAATCAGCGTTCTCGGCCAGGAAGCCGTAGCCCGGGTGGATCGCGGTGGCGCCGGTGACTTCGGCGGCGGCGATGATCGCCGGGATGGACAGGTAGGACTGCGCGGCGTTGGCCGGGCCGATGCAAACCGACTCGTCGGCCAGCGACAGGTGCATCAGCTCGCGGTCCGCGGTGGAATGAACCGCGACGGTCTTGATGCCCAGTTCCTTGCAGGCGCGCAGCACGCGCAGGGCAATCTCGCCGCGGTTGGCAATAAGGACTTTTTCCAGCTGCATCGCAGGTTCCCCGCGCATCAGACGATGGTGAACAGCGGCTGGTCGAACTCTACCGGCTGACCGTTTTCCACCAGGATGGATTCGATGACGCCACTGGCTTCGGCCTCGATGTGGTTCATCATCTTCATCGCTTCAACGATGCACAGGATGTCGCCCTTCTTCACGGTCTGGCCGACTTCGGCGAACGCCGCGGAGGTCGGGGAGGCGGCGCGGTAGAAGGTGCCGACCATCGGCGAGCGGACCACGTGGCCGTTCAGCTTGGGTGCGGCCGGAGCGGCGTCGGCGGCGGCCGGAGCGGCAGCCGGGGCAGCGGC
>NZ_JBOY01000036.1:0-7295 GCF_000647775.1 Pseudomonas sp. RL
CACTGCGCATCATCGGTTTCATTCTCGGGATCTTCCTCATCACCCTGGCCGCGAGCATGCTGCTGCCGTTGTTCGCCCAGCTCTGGTACGGGCGCACCGATGAGCTGGAGGCGTTTCTCTGGTCGAGTCTGATCACTTTCGGCACCGGCCTGGCCCTGGTGCTGCCCGGCCGCCCGGCCGAGGCGCATCTGCGTCCGCGCGACATGTACCTGCTGACCACCGCGAGCTGGCTGGTGGTAGCACTCTTCGCCGCGTTGCCAATGCTGATGATCCGCGACCTGAGCTACACCGACGCCTTCTTCGAGAGCATGTCGGGCATTACCACCACCGGCGGCACGGTTCTCACCGGCCTGGACGATGCCTCGCCCGGCCTGCTGCTGTGGCGCTCGCTGCTGCAATGGCTGGGCGGCATCGGCTTCATCGCCATGGCGGTAGCGATCCTGCCGCTGCTGCGCGTCGGTGGCATGCGCCTGTTCCAGACCGAGTCCTCGGACTGGTCGGAAAAGGTGCTGCCGCGTTCGCACATGGTGGCCAAGTACATCGTCGGGGTGTACCTGCTGTTCACGCTGCTCGGCACGCTGGCTTTCCACCTGGCCGGCATGGGCTGGTTCGATGCCGTGAACCACGCCATGACCTCGGTGGCTACCGCCGGCTTCTCCACCTCGGACGCCTCGCTGGCCGCCTTCCCGCCCGCCTCGCACTGGGTCGCGGTGGTGCTCATGGTTCTCGGCAGTCTGCCCTTCATGCTGTATGTGTCCACCCTGCGCGGCAATTACAAGGCGCTGCTGCGCGATCAGCAGGTTCGCGGCTTTCTCAAGCTGCTGGTCGCCGCCTGCCTGCTGTTCAGCGGCTGGCTGTGGCTGAACTCCGATTACGCCTGGAACGATGCGTTGCGCCTGGCCTCGGTAAACACCGTCTCCATCATCACCACCACCGGTTACGCCCTGGGCGATTACAGCCAGTGGGGCGACTTCGCCATCATGGCGTTCTTCTACCTGACCTTCATCGGCGGCTGCTCCGGCTCCTCCACTGGCGGGCTGAAGATCTTCCGCTTCCAGGTGGCCTTCGCACTGCTGCGCGCCAACATCCAGCAGTTGATCCACCCCCGTGCGGTGATCCAGCAGAAGTACAACGGCCATCCGCTGGACGAGGAAATCGTCCGCTCGATCCTGACCTTCTCATTCTTCTTCACCATCACCATCGGCGTGGTCGCCCTCGGCCTGGCGCTGCTGGGCCTGGACCCGCTGACCGCGCTGACCGGCGCCGCCACCGCGGTGTGCAACGTCGGTCCGGGGTTGGGTCCGATCATCGGCCCGGCCGGCAATTTCGCCAGCCTGCCGGATGCCGCCAAGTGGTTGCTGTCGCTGGGCATGCTGCTGGGGCGTCTGGAAATCATCACCGTGCTGGTGCTGTTCACCCACGCGTTCTGGCGTCACTGAGGCGCTCGTCGCGCACCAGGCGCAGCAGGGCCAGCAGCGTGGCGAAGGACGCCGGCGTGACGGCATACAGCACCAGGCCGCCCAGTGCCGGCACCAGGGCCAGGCCGGCCAGCCAACGACCGGGCA
Source organism: Pseudomonas sp. RL (assembly GCF_000647775.1). NCBI lineage: Bacteria > Pseudomonadati > Pseudomonadota > Gammaproteobacteria > Pseudomonadales > Pseudomonadaceae > Pseudomonas > Pseudomonas sp. RL. Next base: position 1,566 of record NZ_JBOY01000036.1, read on the forward strand.
CACCCGGCAGGCAGAAGCCGAGCAATGCCGGCGGCAGCGCCAGCCACGCCAGCACGCGCAGGTGGATGGCCCAGCCCAGCCAGCCCCGCGCGCGACAGGCGAGACTGGACGGCGCTTCGGCGCACCAGCCGAGCCAGCGCTCGTCTTCCAGGAAGAAGAAACGCAGTACCCCACAGGCCAGCACCCAGGCCAGCAGGCCCAGCACCAGCCCCCCATAGCGCGCTGACGCTTCACCGACGGCGAACGGCCGTGTCGAACTCATCGTGGGCTCCCCGCAATGTGCCTGGCCCTGAAGAATAGCCAGCACCGACTGGTCTGCCGTGCGGCGCCGCCGGCATACTGCGCACCCAGCGGGCCGTTTCGTTGTCAAAGCCTCGTTCCCCTGCCGCACCGGACTGAACATGCCGCACCTGATTCCGCTCGCCCTCCTGCTCGGCCTGCTTGCTGGCCCCGCACCGGCCGCCGACATTTCCCCCGACGCCTATGGCTTTCCGCTGAGCAACCCGTTCGAGGCCACCATCGCCGGCACGCCGCCGGACCTGCGGCCGGAACTGCCCGGGGATGACGAGATCAGCCAGGGCGACTACAGCCTGCTCTTGCGCCCGGAGCGCGAGTACAAGCTGCCGGCCAACTTCTGGGCGGTGAAGAAGCTGCGCTATCGACTCGCCACCCAGGACGGCCCGGCGCCGCTGATCTTCATCATTGCCGGCACCGGTGCCCACTACGCCAGCGGCAACATGGAACTGCTGAAGAAGGTCTTCTACCAGGGCGGTTTCCATGTGGTGCAGCTGTCCTCGCCGACCAGCTACGACTTCATGGCCGCCGCCTCGCGCTTCGCCACGCCGGGTATTTCCGCCGAGGATGCCGATGACCTCTACCGGGTCATGCAGGCGGTGATGGCCAACCACCCACAGCTTGACGTCACCGGCTACCACCTGACCGGCTACAGCCTCGGCGGCCTGCATGCCGCCTTCGTCAGCCACCTGGACGAACAGCGGCGCCACTTCAACTTCCAGCGAGTGCTGATGATCAACCCGCCGGTCAACCTCTACACCTCGGTGACCAACCTCGACCGCCTGGTGCAGACGCAGGTGGCCGATATTCGTGACGCCGCCTCCTTCTACGAGCGCATGTTCGAGAAGCTCACCCACTACTTCCAGCACAAGGGCAGCCTGGACATGAGCGCGGCGCTGCTGTTCGACTTCCAGCAGTCGCAGCAACGCCTGAGTGACGAGGAGATGGCGATGCTGATCGGCGCCTCGTTTCGTTTCTCGGCCGCCGACATCGTCTTCACCTCGGACCTGATCAACCGGCGCGGGCTGATCACCCCGCCCGGCTACCCGATCGACGAGGGCACCGAGATCACTCCGTTCTTCCGCCGCGCGCTGCTCTGCGACTTCGACTGCTACATGGCCGAGCAACTGGTGCCGATGTGGCGCAAGCGATTCGACGGCGGCAGCCTGCCGCAGCTGGTGAATGCGGTGAGCCTCTATGCCCTGGAGGACTACCTGCGCAACAGCGACAAGGTCGCCGTGATGCACAACGCCGATGACATCATTCTCGGCCCCGGCGATCTGGGTTTCCTGCGCCGCACCTTCGGCTCGCGGCTAACGCTGTACCCGCGCGGCGGCCACTGCGGCAACATGAATTACCGGGTCAACACCCAGGCCATGCTCGACTTCATGCGCCCGTAACGGATCACTGCCCATGCTTCGACAGCGTTTCACCCTGCTGACCCTGCTCATACTGGCCATGCCGATCAGCCAGGCGCAGACCCTCGCCACCGACGAGGACGGCTTCACCCGACCGCTGGAGCGGCTGACCTTCAACCCGGGCCTGGACCAACGCGAGTTCGAGCGCTCCACCCTGCTCGCCCTGGATGTCTACGACCCGCTGGAGCCCTGGAATCGCCGGGTCTATCACTTCAACCAGCGCTTCGACGAGTGGGTCTTCCTGCCGGTGGTCAACACCTACCAGGCGGTGACGCCCCGCTTCGTACGCAGCGGTGTGAGCAACTTCTTCAACAACATCGGCGACGTGGGCAACCTGTTCAACAGCCTGCTGCAGCTGAAGGGCCAGCGTTCCATGGAAATCACCGCGCGCGTGCTGTTCAACAGCACCTTCGGGGTGTTCGGCCTGTGGGACGTCGCCAGCCGAATGGGTCTGCCGCGCCACCGGGAAGATTTTGGCCAGACCCTCGGCGCCTACGGCGTGCCGTCCGGGCCGTACCTGGTGTTGCCGTTCCTCGGCCCCTCCAACCTGCGCGACACCGCCGGCCTGGCGGCCGACTTCTGGGTCGAAGGCGAAATCGACTACCTGGGCGTCAGCGAAGCCGCCAGTTATGGCCATCCGGAAATCTATGGCCTGCGCGTGGTGGACCTGCGCTACCAGACCAGCTTCCGCTACGGCCAGGTCAACTCACCGTTCGAATATGAAAAGGTGCGCTACGTGTACAGCAAGGCACGGGAGCTGCAGATCTCGGAGTGAACGTGGGAGCGAAGTCATTCGCGAGCTTTCCGGTCCGGCGTGCACCTTCGCGGACACGTCCTCTCCCGCCGCAGCCATTCCCGCGATCTCCACCTTCTGACCGATCTGCCACGCACCCGCGCACCGCAAGCCAAGGCATGCCGGACACCACGCTCGTATAACTCGCCGCGTCGTTCCACCCGTCGAGACCGAACATGCCCGCCTACAAAGCTCCGCTGCGTGACATCCGTTTCCTGCTCAACGAAGTGCTGGATTACCCCGCCCACTATGGCGCCCTGGCTGCCGGCGCCGAGGCGACGCCCGATGTGGTCGAGGCGATCCTGGGCGAGTGCGCCCGCCTCTGCGAGGACGTGATCGCCCCGCTCTACCATTCCGGCGACGAAGAAGGCTGCCATTGGGAGAACGGTGAAGTCCGCACGCCCCAGGGATTCAAGGAGGCCTACCAGGCCTTTGTGGAAGGCGGCTGGCAGGGCTTGTCGCACCCGGTCGAGTACGGCGGCCAGGGCCTGCCGATGAGCCTCGGCGCCATCAAGCAGGAGATGCTCGGCACCGCCAACTGGCCGTTCGCCATGTATCCGGGGCTTTCCCTGGGCGCCATGAACACGCTGATGATGCACGGCAGCGATGAACAGAAGGCCACCTACCTGCCGCCGCTCACCGAGGGGCGCTGGGCCGGCACCATGTGCCTCACCGAGCCGCAGTGCGGCACCGACCTCGGCCAGGTGAAGACCCGCGCCGAAGCCAACGCGGACGGCAGCTATGCACTGACCGGCACCAAGATCTTCATCTCCAGCGGCGAGCACGACCTGACCGAGAACATCATCCACATCGTGCTGGCGCGCCTGCCCGACGCGCCCAAGGGCACCCGCGGCATCAGCCTGTTCATCGTGCCCAAGTTCCTGGTCGATGCCGACGGCAGCCTGGGTGCGCGCAACGGCGTCACCTGCGGCGCGCTGGAAAAGAAGATGGGCATCAAGGCCTCGGCGACCTGCGTGATGAACTTCGACGCCGCCACCGGCTACCTGGTCGGCCCGCCCAACCAGGGCCTGGAGTGCATGTTCACCTTCATGAACAGCGCGCGCATTGGCACCGCCATCCAGGGCGTGGCCACCGCAGAGCTGGCCTACCAGGGCGCGCTGGCCTACGCCCGCGAGCGCCGCTCGATGCGCGCGTTGTCCGGCACCAAGGAACCACAGCAGGTGGCCGACGCCCTGCTGCACCACGGCGATGTGCGGCGCATGCTGCTGGTCCAGAAGGCCGTCGCCGAAGGCGGCCGCGCCCTCGTCTACCTGGCCGCACAATATGCCGACCGCATGATCGAAGGCATCTTCGCCGGCGACAGCGCCAAGCAGGCCCACTGGGACGACAAGCTGGGCTTCCTCACCCCGATCCTCAAGGGCTGCCTGACCGAGCTGGGCCTGGAAGCCGCCAACCTGGGCATGCAGGTGTACGGCGGGCACGGCTACATCCGCGAGCACGGCATGGAACAGATCGTCCGCGACGCGCGCATCGCCACGCTCTATGAGGGCACCACCGGGATCCAGGCCCTCGACCTGCTGGGTCGCAAGGTGCTGCTGATGACCCGGGGCAAGGCCGTGCGCCAGTTCACCGGCGACATCGCCGCGTTGGCCTGGACGCTGCTCAAGGAGGAGCCGGGCATGCGCGGCAAGGCGCTGACGCTGCTCAGGCTCTGCGCGCAATGGAACTGGCTGACCCTGCGCATCGCTCTGATCGCCCGCAAGCAGCGCGACCTGGTCGGCACCGCCAGCCACGACTTTCTGATGTACGCCGGCTACGTGACCCTGGCGTATTCCTGGGCCCTGCAGGAGCGCGCCGCCCGCCAGCGCATGCGCGACGGCGGGCAGGAATCGCTGGATTTCTACCAGGCCAAGCTGGCCACCAGCGACTTCTACTTCAGCCGCCTGCTGCCGCGCGCCAAGGCCCATGCCACCGGCATGCTCAGCCCGGCGGAGAAGATCATGGAGCTGCCGGCAGAGCATTTCGCCTTCGACTAGAACAGGCGCAGTTGCTCCTGCACGCCCTGCAGATCCACCAGTCGCACGCCCAGGCCGATCAGCCGCACCGGCTTGTCGCCTCGGGCGAAAGCCTGGCCAAGCAGCAACCGGTAGCTGTCCGGGTCCCAGCCAGCGCCGGCCTGTTCGAGGGTGGTCTGGGTGAAGTCGTGGAACTTGAGCTTCACGAACGGCTTGCCGATCCGGTAGCTCTGGTCCAGGCGCGTCAGCCGGCGCTGCAACTCGTCGTATAGATCGGGCAACTCGGCCAGGCAGGCCGCAAGATTCGGCAGATCCTGATCGAAGGTAGTCTCCACGCTCAGTGACTGGCGACGGCTGTCCACCTGCACCGGGCGTTCGTCGATACCGCGCGCCAGATGCCACAGCCGCTCGCCAAAACTGCCGAACTCGCGCAGTAGCGCCAGCCGGTCCCACTCGCGCAGCTCCCGGCAGGTGCGGATACCCAGGCGGGTCAGGCGCTCGGCGGTCACCTTGCCAACGCCGTGCAGCTTGCCGACCGGCAGCTCGGCCACGAACGCCTCCACCTCGTCCGGAGTAATCACGAACAAGCCGTTGGGCTTGCGCCAGTCGCTGGCGATCTTGGCCAGGAACTTGTTGGGCGCCACCCCGGCGGACACGGTGATGCGTAACTGTTCCCAGACCCGCTGGCGGATTTCGCGAGCGATCAGGGTGCCGCTCCCGCCGTGATGGGTCGCGCTGGACACATCCAGATAGGCCTCATCCAGCGACAACGGCTCGATCCGCTCGGTGTAGTCACGGAAGATGCCGTGAATCTCCCGGGACACTTCCCGGTACGCGTCCATACGCGGGCGCACCACATTGAGGTCCGGGCACAGCTTGAGCGCGGTGCGCATCGGCATTGCCGAATGGATACCCCAGGCACGCGCCTCGTAGTTGCAGGTGGCGACCACGCCGCGCTGCTCCGGCGAACCACCCACCGCCAGCGGCCGCCCAGCCAGGCGCGGATCGTCGCGCATCTCGATGGCGGCGTAGAAGCAATCGCAGTCGATATGGATGATCTTGCGCACGGTATTCAGGGCCGAAAGCGCCGCCAGGTGTGGCGTGGAGCCGGCAGTCTACCACCCCGGTGAACGCGCAAGAGGCTGATGGCAAAAGGCTTTTTCGCAATCAAAGGTTGACAGCCATCCTTCGGCGCGTAGAATGGCCGGCGCGGGATGGAGCAGTCTGGTAGCTCGTCGGGCTCATAACC
>NZ_JBOY01000037.1:0-30816 GCF_000647775.1 Pseudomonas sp. RL
ATGCCTCGGCGCCGGTTTCGCCGGTGCCGAGGCGAACCTCCGTGTTGCGGCGTGGTCTTGCCTTCACACCCTGAATGGCGGAGACGAACAATGAGCCGGCACATCCTCATGGTGGTCACCAGCGCTGACCGCCTGCTCAATGGTGAACCCACCGGCCTGTGGCTGGAGGAGTTCGCCATTCCCTACAAGATCTTCCTCGATGCCGGCTGCCGGGTGCGCGTAGCCAGCCCGAAGGGCGGCGCCACGCCGCTGGATCCGCGCAGCATCGAGGAGAGTCATCCGGAATGGCAGCGTGCCCGTGATGCCTTGCGCGACACCGAGGTGCTCGACACCCACCTGAGCGCCCGGGATTTCGACGCCATCTTCCTGCCTGGCGGCCACGGTACCGTGTTCGACCTGCCTGGGCATCCGGTGCTCGGGCGCTTGTTGGCCGAGCTCGAGGCACTGGGCAAGGTCTGGTCGGCGGTCTGTCATGGTCCGTCGGCATTTGTCGGAGCGGAGCGCAAGGACGGCAAGCCGCTGGTCGAGGGCCGCCAGCTGACCGCCTTCAGCGACGCCGAGGAAATGGCCATGGGCCTGGAACAGGCCGTGCCGTTCCTGCTGGAAAGCACCCTGCGCGAGCTGGGCGCCCTGGTGGAGGTGGGTGAGAGCTTCGCGCCCTTCGTGATTCGCGACCACAACCTGATCACCGGACAGAATCCAGCCTCCAGCGAGCTGGCCGCCCGCCGGGTGCTGGAAGCCTTGGAACAGGCGGAGCGGGCTGATTGACGCCTGCTGGCGGGCGCGGGTATAACCCGCGTCTTTCCAGCAGTCCGGCAGTAGTTCCCATGAGTTTCACTCCGCTGATCCGCCAGCTCATCGACGCCCTGCGCATCCTGCCCGGCGTCGGCCAGAAGACCGCGCAACGCATGGCCCTGCAATTGCTGGAGCGCGACCGCAGCGGTGGATTACGCCTGGCCGAGGCGCTGCGCAAGGCCATGGAAGGTGTCGGCTACTGCCGGCAGTGCCGAACCCTCAGCGAAGACGAGATCTGCCCGCAATGCAGCGACCCGCGCCGTGACGACAGCCTGCTGTGTGTGGTGCAGAGCCCGCTAGACGTCTTCGCGGTCGACCAGACCGGTTTTCGCGGCCGCTACTTTGTGCTCAAGGGACACCTGTCGCCGCTGGACGGTCTGGGGCCGGAAGCCATCGGTATACCCGAGCTGCTCGAACGCATCGCCCAGGGCGGTTTCAGCGAAGTGATCCTGGCCACCAACCCCACCGTGGAAGGCGAGGCCACCGCCCATTACATCGCCCAGCTGCTGCTGCCCAAGGGCCTGGTGGTGTCGCGCATCGCCCACGGTGTGCCGCTGGGCGGCGAACTGGAGCTGGTCGATGGCGGCACCCTGGCCCATGCGCTGGCAGGGCGTAAGCCGCTGACCCTCTGAGGCGCTATCGCTGGCGAGCCCAGACGACCCGCAGATAAATCGCTATTCCCGCTGTCCGATATGGATGAGAAGCGTTAGCATTCTCGACTTTCCATTCGGGACAGGGCGGGGCGATGACGACCAGCGTATGCGATCCGGAACAGCTGCAACGGCTGTACAGCGCTCACCACGGCTGGTTGCGCCTGTGGCTGCGTCGGCAGCTGGGCTGCTCGGAGCAGGCGGCCGATCTGGCCCAGGATACGTTCCTGCGCATCCTCGCCAGGGAGCGCGAGCTGAACCTGTTGCGTGAGCCCCGCGCCTATCTGGCGACCATCGCCCGCGGATTGCTGATCAACCACTGGCGTCGACAGGCCATCGAACGCGCCTATCTGGAGGCACTGGCCCGGCAACCCGAAGCCGTGGCCGGATCACCCCAGGAGCAGGCGGAGGTCGTCGAGACCCTGCTGCGCGTGGATGCCATGCTGGCGCGCCTGCCGCAGAAGGTGCGCACGGCCTTCCTGCTGTCCCAGCTCGATGGCCTGGGCTACGCCTGTATCGCCGAGCGCCTGGGCGTCAGCGAGCGCATGGTGAAGAAGTACATGGCGCAAGCCATGCTCCATTGCCTGACCTGCTGCGCGGAGTGACGCCATGGCGAGCCCGGAGCCGAACGGCAGCGCATTCAACACCCTGCAGCAGGCGGCGGAATGGTTCGCCATCCTCCAGAACGCCCCCAGCCCGGCGGAGCGCGAGGCCTGGCGTCTCTGGCTGCATTCGCGGCCGGAGCATGCTGCGGCATGGGCGCGTGTCGAGGCGATCAGCCGACCCTTTCACACGCTCCCCGACGAAGCCTGCCGTCAGGCTGCCGGTGTGGCCCTGCGCACTTCGCTCACCCGTCGCCAGCACCTGAGGATGCTGGCGTTGCTCTGTGGTAGTGGCGCCCTGAGCTACGCCGGACTGCGCCAGGCACCCTGGAACGTCTGGGGTGCGACGCTGCGCACGGGCGTCGGTGAGATGCGCGAGGAGCGTCTGGCGGATGCCTCGCGGGTATGGCTGAACACCGACACGGCCCTGGATGTGGATTTCGCCGGCGCCCAGCGCCGCCTCACGCTGCACCGTGGCGAACTGCTGGTGGAGCTGGCGGCCGATCCACGGCCACTGCTCCTGCAATCGCCCCAGGGCGCAGTGAATGCCACGACGGCGCGCTTCAGCCTGCGCCTCGATCCGGACATCGGCCGCCTGGCGGTCTATGCCGGCAGCGTCGAGCTGGTGACGCCACAGGGGGTTTCGCAGCGGCTCGAAGCGGGCCAGGGATGGCGGTTCGGCGGCTCGTTACCCGGCCGGCGGCTGAGTGTGAGCGGGGAGCGCGAGGTGGCCTGGAGCCACGGCATGCTGCTGGCCGACGACATGCGCCTGGGTGATTTCGTGGTCGAGCTGGCCCGCTACCGGCGCGGCTATCTGGGCTGCGCACCGCAGGTGGCCGACCTGCGCCTGGTGGGAGCCTTCCCCTTGGCGGACACCGGACGCGTGCTGCGGGCGCTGGCCGAGACGCTGCCGGTGCGCATCCACCGTCCGCTGCCCTGGTGGGTCAGCATCGAGCCGCGGACTGCCTGAATAATAAAAATATTTCTCATTTGAAGTTCCCCTTTTTTTCCGTGAAGTGGCCTTGGTAGTACCCCGGCGTTTCGACGCTCAATCGATTCGAGGTATGCCATGCACCGCACAGGTTCACTTGCTGTATTCGTCTATTCGCCGCTGTCCCGAGCCATTCAGGCTGCCGCGCTTGCGGCGCCCCTGCTGCTGTTGCCCGGCTGGACAGCGATGGCCCAAGCTGCCGAGCCGGGCAGCCAGCAACAGGCGCCACGCAGCTACAGCATTCCGGCGGGGCCCCTGTCCACGGCGCTCAGCCGTTTCGCCAGCGAAGCGGGCATTCTGCTGGCGGCGAATGCCGGACTGACTGCCGGCAAGCGCTCGCCGGGACTCAACGGCGCCTACACCGCGGAGCAGGGGCTGGCGGTGCTGCTGGAGGGGAGCGGTCTGCAGGCGCGTGGCGACGGGCAGGGCGGCTTCACCCTGCTGGCCCAGGCAGCGCAGGGCGCCCTGGAGTTGCAGGCCACCCAGGTGTTCGCCCTCGGCAACGCGCTGGGCAGCATGGCGGGCTATCAGGCGACCCATAGCAGCGTGGCAACCAAGACCAGCATGCCGCTGCTGGAAACCTCGCAGAGCGTCTCGGTGGTGACCCGCGCGCAGATGGACGACCAGGGCGCCCGCAGCGTCGCCCAGGCGGTGCGCTACACCCCCGGGCTCATGAGCGCGCCGTACGGAGCAACCACGCGTTACGACTACGTGGCCCTGCGCGGCATCACCGACGGTGCAGTGGACAACCTCTACCTCGATGGCCTGAAGCTGATGGGCGACAGCGGCACCTACAGCAGCCTGCAGGTGGATCCGTTCTTCCTGGAGCGGATCGACATCCTCAAGGGGCCGTCTTCGGTGCTCTATGGACGCAGCCTGCCTGGCGGGCTGGTGGCGATGACCACCAAGAAGCCCGAATACACGCGCAACAACCAGGTGCAGCTGTCCGCCGGCAGCAACGACTATCAGCAGCTGGCATTCGACGTCACCGGCCCGCTGGGCGAGCAGGAGCGGCTGGCCTATCGCCTGGCCGGCGTGGCGCGCGACGCCAACAACCAGGTGGACGACATCGAGGAGCAACGCTTCGCGCTGATGCCCTCGCTGAGCCTGGAGCTGGGCGAGGCGACCCGCCTGACCCTGCAGGCGCTGCTCCAGCGCGACCCGGAAAGTGGCTACCACGGTGGATTGCCGGCCGAGGGCACGGTGCGCCCCTATCGGGGCCAGCGCATCCCGCGCAGCTTCTTCGAAGGCGAGAAGGACCGCGAGCGCTTCGAGCGCGATCAGCAGTTGCTCGGCTACCAGCTCGAGCACCGTGTCAACGAGGTGGTTTCGGCGCGACAGAACTTCCAGTATCTGGACGCGCAAGTGGATTCCGACCAGGTCTACCAGTACGGCTACACCCTGGACGACTACGGCTACGGCGCTCCGGGGGATCTCTACCGCGCCTACACCGGGGCCGAGGAAGCGCTGCATGCCTGGACGATCGACAACCAGCTGCAGTTCGAATTCGACACCGGGCGGCTCAGTCACACCCTGGTCGCCGGCCTCGACTACCAGCGCCGCAAGGCCAAGGTCAGCTACGAAGGCGGTACGGTGAGCCCCGTGAATCCCTACGCCGCGTCCCGTCCGGTGGCCAGCTACAGCTTCTACCACCAGTACGATGAAAGCCGACGCCTGGAACAGACCGGCCTGTATGTGCAGGACCTGCTGGCCCTGAACAACTGGCGTTTCTCCCTGGGGGTGCGCCACGACTGGGTGGATGTCGGCTTCGAGCAGACCGAGTCGCTGTACGGGGATCAGGCCGACAACGCCACGCAGGAGCAGCTGACCGGACGGGTCGGTGTGCTCTATGCCTTCGACAACGGCCTGTCGCCCTACGTCAGCTACGCGGAGTCCTTCAATCCCAATACCACGGCGGCCTACAACTACAACGGCTCGACCTACGACATCAGCCTGCTGGAACCCACCAAGGGCAAGCAGGGCGAAGCCGGTCTGAAGTACCAGCCACAGGGCCGTGACGACCTCTACACCCTGTCGGTCTTCGAGCTGCGGCAGACCAACCTGGCCAGTAAGGATTCCAGCGAGAACTTCTTCCGCGCGGTGGGCGAAATCACCTCCCGGGGCGTGGAGCTGGAGGCGCGCTTCCAGCCGCTGGAGAACGCCAGCGTGCTGGCCAGCTACACCTACCTGGATGTCGAGTACTCCAAGGACTTCGTCGGTGCCGCCGGGGTGAACAACCGTGGCAATACGCCGAACGCGGTGGCGCGTCACATGGCCGCCCTGTGGGCCGATTACCGCTTCCGCGGGGGCCTGCAGCTGGGCGCGGGGGCGCGTTACTTCGGCCACAGCTGGGCGGATGCGGAGAACAGCCTGCGGCTGCCGTCCTACACCCTGTTCGATGCGTCGCTGAGCTATGACCTGACGCAGGTCGGCCTGGCCGGTGTGGCGCTGCGCCTGAACCTCAACAACCTCACCGATGAGACCTACGTGTCGGCCTGCAACAGCCTGCTGCAGTGCTACTACGGCGAGGAGCGCAACGTCATGGCCACCTTCAGCTACGACTTCTGACCCGCTCATCAGGCCGTCCACCGTCAGGCGGACGGCCTTCGTACCTACCCGCAGGAAAACCGATGCGCGCGATTCTAGTCCGACTGCACCGTTATCTCGGTCTGGCCACCGCCCTGTTCCTGGCGCTGGCCGGTCTTACCGGCAGTGTCCTGGCCTTCCATCATGAGCTCGATGAATGGCTGAACCCCGGCTTCTACCACACGTCCGGCGTGGGCGAGGTGTTGCCACCCGAACGCCTGGTGGCGCGGGTTGAGCAGGCCTACCCGCGCATGCAGGTGTGGTACATGGAGTTTCCCCAGGAACCGGGACATGCCGCCTTGCTGGCCCTGGTCCCGCGCAACGACCCGCAAAGCGGCCAGCCCTATGCGGAAAAACCGGTGGTCCGCTACCTGGACGCGGTGACGGGCGAGGAGGTGGGGTACCGCCACTGGGGCGAGTGCTGCTTCTCCCGGCAGAACCTGGTGCCCTTCCTGCTGGAGTTCCACTACAACCTGGCGCTGCCGGGCAACTGGGGTCTGTGGCTGATGGGCCTCGTGGCGATTCTCTGGGTGGTGGACAGCATCGTGGCGCTGGTACTGACCTTCCCGCGCGGGCGCCCGTTCTTCGCCAAATGGGCGGTGGCCTGGAAGGTCAAGCCGCAACGCCTCAACTACGATGTGCACCGCGCAGGGGGCTTATGGCTGTGGTTGCTGCTGCTGCCGGTGGCGATCAGCAGCGTGGCGATGAACCTGCCCGAGCAGGTCTTCAAGCCGGTGGTCTCGTTGGTCTCGCCGGTGCCGCCCAGTGTCTACCACGCACGCAGCCAGCTAGCCGGCGAGGAGCTGGGCACTACCGCCTACGGCTATGACGAGGCCTATCGGCATGCGCTCCGTCATGCTGGCCAACTGGGCCTCGACGAGCCCATGACCGAGCTCTACTACAGCTTCGAGTACAACTTCTATGGCGCCGGGTTTGGTGCCCATGACAGCGACCAGGGCAATGCCTGGGTGTTCTTCCATGGCAGTGACGGCCGCTTGCTGGGCAGCGAAATTCCCGGGCAGGGCACGCTGGGCGAACGCTTCTTCCGCCTGCAGCTGCCAATCCACGGCGGACGCATCCTCGGTTTCCCCGGACGAGTGCTGATTGCCGTGCTGGGCGTGGCGATCGCGGTGCTGTGCGTCACCGGCACGCTGGTCTGGTGGCGCAAGCGACGGGCCCGACGCGCAACGCGGGTTTCCAGACCACCGGCCGTGGAAGACATGGATGCCGGTTGAAAACCAAGCAAGCGCTTGGTAAGGTTCCGTCCACAAGAACAAATCCGGAGCCGATCCATGGCCGCATTCCAGGAATACTTCGACGAATCCCATCAACTGGTCCGCGACTCGGTGCGCCGCTTCGTCGAGCGCGAGATCCTGCCGCATATCGACGACTGGGAGGAAGCCGAGGAATTTCCCCGTGAGCTGTACAAGAAGGCCGGCGACGCCGGCATCCTCGGCATCGGCTTCCCCGAGCCGTTCGGCGGCAGCCACGAGGGCGACCTGTTCGCCAAGATCGCGGCCAGCGAAGAGCTGATTCGTTGTGGCTCCACCGGCCTCGTGTCCAGCCTCTGCTCGCTGGACATCGGCCTGCCTCCGGTCCTCAAGTGGGCCAGGCCGGCGATTCGCGACCGCGTGGTGCCGGAAGTGCTGGCCGGCGACAAGATCATCGCCCTGGCCATCACCGAGCCCGGCGGTGGCTCCGACGTGGCCAACCTGCAGACCCGTGCGGTACGTGAGGGCGATCACTACCGTGTCACCGGTAGCAAGACCTTCATCACCAGCGGTGTGCGCGCCGACTACTACACCGTGGCGGTACGTACCGGTGGCGAAGGCTTCGGCGGCGTCAGCCTGCTGCTGGTCGAGAAGGGCACTGGGGGTTTCAGTGTCGGCCGCAAGCTCAAGAAAATGGGCTGGTGGTGTTCGGACACCGCCGAGCTGTTCTTCGATGATTGCCGGGTGCCGGTGGAGAACCTTATCGGTGCCGAGAACATGGGCTTCGCCGGCATCATGGCCAACTTCCAGAGCGAGCGTCTGGCCCTGGCGCTGATGGCCAACATGACCGCGCAGATGGCCCTTGAGGACGCCCTGGCCTGGGCCCGCGACCGCAAGGCGTTCGGCAAGCCGATCAGCAAGTTCCAGGTGATCAAGCATCGTCTGGCGGAAATGGCCACCCAGCTGGAAGTGTCCCGCGAGTTCACCTATCGCCAGGCGGCGAAGATGGCGGTCGGCAAGAGCGTGGTCAAGGAGATCTCCATGGCCAAGAACTTCGCCACCGACGTGTCTGACCGCATCGTCTACGACGCCACCCAGATCCTCGGCGGCATGGGTTTCATGCGCGAGAGCCGTGTCGAACGCCTGTACCGCGACAACCGCATTCTGTCGATCGGCGGCGGCACGCGGGAAATCATGAACGAGATCATCAGCAAGCAGATGGGCCTGTGATCCGCTGGTTAAAAAAGGCCGCGCCGGAAGACGCGGCCAAAGGCTCAGCAGGGAGTCACTCCGCCAGCTCGGTCTTGCCGGAGTTCTTGGGCGCAAAGCGCGCCGCCAGCCGCATGCTCAGCACCACCATGCGCTGGTACAGCGCCGGCATGCCGCGCATCATCAGGTCCACGCCCCGGGCGTCGAGGCCGATCAGGATACGTCGCTGGTTGCGCTGCACGCCGCGCAGGATCACCGCCGCAGCCTTTTCCGGGCTGGTGCGCAGCAGCAGGTCGTTGAACTGCTGTCGCGACTGGTTGGCGTCCTGGCCGGTCACCGTTACCAGGCTGTCGTTCATGCGTGCGCTGAGTGCGATGTTGGTACGGATGCCACCCGGATGCACGCAACTGGCGGAGACGCCGCAATCGGCGATATCCAGCTCCTGGCGCAGCGATTCGGTAAAGCCGCGCACCGCATACTTGGTGGCGTTGTAGGCGCTCATGCCGGGTTGGGCGAACAGGCCGAACACGCTGGAGACATTGACGATGTGCCCGGCTCCGCTGGCCTTCAGGTAAGGTAGAAACGCCTTGGTGCCATGGACGACCCCCCAGAAGTTGATATCCATGATCCAGTGGTAGTCGTCCAGCGCATTGCCTTCCACGCTTCCGCCCTGTGCGACGCCGGCGTTGTTGATGATCAGGTTCACCCGACCGTGGTCGATCATCACCTGGTCGGCCCAGTGCCGCACGGCCTCGAAATCGGCCACATCCACCCGCTGATGGCTGACCTTCACCTCGAAGCGGCGCGCCTGTTCCACGGTTTCCGCCAGCCCTTGCTCGTTGATGTCGCTCAGTGCCAGCTCGCAGCCCTGTCGCGCCAGGTTCAGCGCCAGGGCGCGGCCTATCCCGGAGCCGGCACCGGTGATGGCGGCCACCTTGTCGTGGAAGCTCTTCATGCGCGCGCCTCCTGTTGCTCCGGCTCCGCCTTCAATGCTTCCTCGGCGGCGGGCTGGCGGCTGAAGTGATAGGCCGCCGGATCAAAATGCCGGGTGATCTGCCGGAAGCGCCAGGTGAAGCCGGGCCAGACGGTGCAGTTGCGACCGCTCTGCGGATGCAGGTACCAGCTGGCGCAGCCGCCCGACTGCCACACGGTGCGGGCGGAGGTCTGGTCGATCTTGCGGTTGAAGCGTTCCTGGGCCTCACGCTTGACCTCGACGGTATCCAGGGCGCGTTCATCGAGCAGCTGCAGCGCGCTCATTACGTACTGGATTTGTGACTCGATCATGTACACCATCGAGCTGTGCCCCAGGCCGGTGTTCGGTCCCATGAGGAAGAACAGGTTGGGGAAGCCGGCGGTGGTGGTGCCCTTGTAGGCCTCCGGGCCGCGCGGCCAGCTGTCCACCAGGTCGACACCGTTGCGGCCGCTGATCAGCCCGCGCGGGATGGGGTCGGCGGGGGTGAAGCCGGTGCCCAGGATGATGGCGTCCACCGTGCGTTCCTGGCCATCCTGGGTGACGATGCTGTTGGCGCGAACCTCGGCGATGCCGTCGGTGATCAGCGACACGTTCGGCTGGGTCAGTGCCGGATAGTAGTCGTTGGAGATCAGTACCCGCTTGCAGCCCATTACGTAATCGGGCGTCAGCTTGCGGCGCAGTTCGGGGTCGCGGATCTGCTTGCGCAGGTGATGGCGCGCCACCAGGCTGGCGAGGCGCAGGATCTGCGGACTGATGGCGAAGCCCAGTACACGGGCCTCCAGGAAGCTGTAGATGCCGCCACGCCAGAGTTTCTGCAGGGCGGGGTGACGGCGGAACAGCCGGCGCTCGCGCTCGCTGATGGCACGGTCGGGTTTGGGCATGATCCACGGCGGGGTGCGCTGATACAGGTCGAGCTGGCCGACCCTGGGCTGGATCTGCGGCACGAACTGGATGGCCGAGGCGCCCGTGCCGATCACCGCCACGCGCTTGCCGCTCAGGTCATAGTCGTGGTCCCACTGCTGGGAATGGAATAGCTTGCCCTTGAACGTCTTCAGACCCTTGATGCTGGGGAAGGCCGGGGTAGACAGTCCACCCATGCCGGACACCACGAAGCGGGCGCTGAACTGCTTGCCGTCCCGGGTCTCGATCAGCCAGTGCTGGCTGCTTTCGTTCCAGCTCAGACGACAGAGTTCGGTGTTGAGCTGGGTATGCGGCGCCAGGCCGAAGCGCTCCCAGCAGTCCTCCAGGTAGCGCTTGATTTCCGGCTGCGGGGCGAACATGCGCGACCATTCGGGATTCGGCGCGAAGGAAAAGGAATACAGGTGCGATTGCACGTCGCAGGCGCAACCGGGGTAGTGATTGACGCGCCAGGTGCCGCCAACGCCTGCCTCCTTTTCAAGCAGCAGAAAATCGTTCTCGCCCGCCTGCTTGAGGCGAATGGCCATGCCCAGTCCGGAGAAGCCGGTACCGAGGATGGCGATCTTGCAATGGGGTATCGCGCTGGGCGACAGGGGCGTAGCGGCAGTCATGGGCCAGGATTCCTTCTTATGATTGTTCGACCGGCGTGAGCCATTGCCATGCGATGGGTAGGGGGGCATCGGCAACGGTTCATGGGAAACTCTATCGGGCGGTAGACGTTTGTCTACCCGGTTCCCGCCCTAACCTCCGTTGGGTGGATTGGCTGACAAGGACACGACATGACGCTGATGGAAACCCCGCTGGCCCAGGGTAAGCGGCTGCTGCTGGATGCAGCACTGCGCCTGATGGCCAGGACCCATAGCCTGAGCAGCCTCGGCCTGCGGGAGCTGGCGCGCGAGGCGGGTCTGAACCCCAACACGTTCTATCGCCATTTCGGCAGCATCGAGGAGCTGGGGCTGGTGCTGATCACGCAGATCGGCACACAGCTGCGCAGGCCGTTGCGCGAGCTGCGGCGCGAGGCGGCCCAGCGCACCTTGCAGCAGGCGCGTGGCGAGCAGCTGCTGGGGGCTGATCTCACCCGAGGACGGCAAGTGTGCCGGGAAACCGTGCAGCTGTTCTTCGATTTCGTAGAGCAGAACCCGGATGGCTTCATCGTCGGTATGCGCGAGCTGCACGGCGCTTCGCCAATGCTGCGCAAGGCCTTGCGCGAGCTGATGGCCGATTTTGCCCAGGACATGGCCGAGGACATTGCGGAGTTCGGGCTGGTGCCCGGTGTCGATGAGGAAACCCTGCTGCGCATGGCCTCGACCATCACCCGACACCTGTTCGTGTTGGCCCAGGATTACCTGGAACAGCCCGAGCGTCAGGCTGCCGTGCGCGGCGAGGCCGAGGAGCTGATCATCACCCTGCTGGCGGGTGCCCTGGCGTTGCGCCAGGGTATCCGCGCGGCTGGAGGGCCGGGAAGCCCCGGCCCCTGACGTTCAACCGGCGAAGGCCAGTGCTTGCTTCCAGCGCTTCTCCAGTTCGCGGGTCTGGTGCTGGCTGGGGTGGAACCCGGGACGAAAATAGTCCAGGTAGGGGCGCAGCAGGCCCGGCACGTAGCCGTGACGCAGGCTGAACAGGGTCTTCAGGCCGTATTTCCAGGTCTTCCAGTTGAACAGCTGGCCGTCCTTGCGCATCAGGTGCAGCTGGAACCAGGCGATCACGCCGAGGAATAGCACTGTGGTGACCAGCATGGCGCTGGTGCGCAGCAGATAGCCGCCGTCGATGGCTTGGTAGACGTCGTAGGCCACCGACTTGTGCTCGTTCTCCTCGATGGCGTGCCACAGCCACAGCCGGTACATACGCGGGTCGGTCATCTGCAGGCTGATGTCCTCGCGGCGCAGCAACTGCTCGGCCATGCTGGCGGTGAAGTGCTCCAGGGCGCAGGTCACGGCCACCTGCATCTTCTTCGAGGTCAGGCGGGTCACCCACTTCATCAGGACCTTGATGCGCAGCTCCAGCCGGTGCAGGTCGATGCCGTGCTCGGCGGCGTACTCGTTGTACGCCGCGTGTTCCTTGGAGTGCATCGCCTCCTGGCCGATAAAGGCGCTGATGTCCTTTTGTAGCTGGCGGTCGCGCACCTGGTCGCGCACCGCGCGCACGCTGTCGACGAAAAATTTCTCGCCATACGGAAACAGCGAGGACAGGTTGTTCATGAAATGGGTCATGAACGGATCGCCGCTCCACCAGTAGCGAGGCGTGCGGCCAAAGCTGAAGTCCATGCGGCGAACCGGGAAGTGCGGGGTGATGCGAAGGGGCTGTAGGGCAGTCATGAGCGAATCCTCGGTACGGCAATGCAAATAGGCAGGCCGGGCGCCGATGCATTCGGGGCCGGGTCACCTATTTGAGGCCGGGATGCGGAGGATTCGCCGCCAACCAAGGGTTGGCGGCTGCGAACGGCGATCAGCGATCGTCGAGGGCGAAGGCGGTCAGCGTGAACACGGGGATGCCGATGTCCTGCAGGCGGCGCGAACCGCCCAGCTCGGGCAGGTCGACGATCGCGGCCGCCTCATGCACGCGCGCACCCATGCGGCGGGTCAGGTTGGCGGCGGCCAGCAGGGTGCCACCGGTGGCGATCAGGTCATCGATCAGCACCACGGAGTCGCCCTCGCACAGGCTGTCGGCCTGTACTTCGATGACGGCATCGCCGTATTCGGTCTGGTAGGTTTCTTCCAGAAGGTCGCAGGGCAGCTTGCCCTTCTTGCGGAACAGGATCAGCGGCTTGTTCAGCTCGTAGGCGAGGATGGGGCCGAGCAGGAAACCGCGCGCATCCAGGGCGCCGATATGGGTGAATTCGTTCTCCACGTACCGCTGGATGAAACTGTCAACCATCATGCGCAGTGCGCGCGGCGACTGGAACAGCGGTGTGATGTCGCGAAAGACCACGCCGGGCTTGGGGAAATCGGGCACCGGGCGGATCAGGGATTTGAGGGCGAATTCGTCGAAAATCATCGGGTCGTGTCCAGGTGAACGGTGCGCGAAGTATATCGCGCACGGCCTAGCGATGAGGAGGGCGCCGGGATCAGAGTTCCAGGCTGCCACCGGCCAGGGCACAGAGTTCGATGGGCTTGAGGATGATCACTTCCTTGCCCTCGGCATCAATCATTTCGTTCTGCTGGAAACGGGTGAACACGCGCGACACCGTCTCCACGGCCAACCCCAGATGATTGCCGATCTCGTTGCGCGACATGGCGAGGCGGAACTGGTTGGCCGAATAGCCGCGGGCGCGAAAACGGGCGGACAGGTTGACCAGGAAGGTAGCGATACGTTCGTCGGCGGTCTTCTTGGAAAGCAGCAACATCATCTGCTGATCGTCGCGAATCTCCCGGCTCATGACCCGCATCAGCTGGCGACGCAGCTGCGGCAGCTGCACGGACAACTCATCGAGTCGCTCGAAGGGAATCTCGCACACCGAGGTGGTTTCCAGCGCCTGTGCCGACACCGGGTAGAGCTCGGTGTCCATTCCGGAAAGGCCGACCAGTTCGCTGGGCAGGTGGAAGCCGGTGATCTGCTCCTGGCCCAGGTCGGTCACGCTGAAGGTCTTCAGGCTGCCGGAACGCACCGCGAATACCGAGCCGAAGGCATCGCCCTGGCGGAACAGGAACTCACCCTTCTTCAACGGACGTCCGCGCTTGACGATCTCGTCCAGCGCATGGAGGTCTTCCATGTTGAGGGAAAGGGGCAGGCACAACGGAGCCAGACTGCAATCCTTGCAATGCGCCTGATGGGGCGCACGAAGCTTGTTGGTCTCGGACATGGCTCTTCCTGAGAGAAGGGGGGATTCACGATGGCCGCAAGGTTACCCCAGGAAAACCGGCAGGACCAGCCGGAAAACGCACCCGACCGAATTCGACCGCTGGCGGTGCAGCGCTCTGGTTCGGGGGTTGAGGAGCAGTTTGTGACTAATGGCCGCAGGCCAGTGTCGGCTCCAGATAGCGGTCGAACAGCATGCACACCGAGCGCACCAGCAGCCGTCCGGCCGGTAGGATCTGGATGCCCTGCGGTTCAAGCGCCAGCAGGCCGTCCTGGTGCATGGCCTGCAGTCGCGGCCAGATGTCCCCGAAGTACTCCGGCATGCGGATGTCGTGGGCTTGCTCGAGGCTGGCGAAGTCCAGTTCGAAATGGCAGATCAGCCGCTGGATGATGTCGCGGCGCAGCAGGTCGTCGGCATTGCAGTGCAGGCCGCGCACGGTGGCCAACTGGTCGTTGGCCAGGCTGTGCTGATAGCCGGCCAGATCGCTGTCGTTCTGGCAGTACAGCGAACCCACCTGGCTGATGGCGGACACCCCCAGGCCGATCACATCGCAGTGGCCATGGGTCGTGTAGCCCTGGAAATTGCGTTGCAGGAAGCCGTCCTCCTGCGCCATGGCCAGCTCGTCGTCGGGCAGGGCGAAATGATCCAGGCCGACGTAACGATAGCCTGCGGCTGTCAGTTGCTCGATGGCGTTGTGCAGCATCTCCAGCTTCTCGTCCGGGCTGGGCAGGTCCTGTGTCTGGATACGCCGCTGTCCGGGGAAACGATCCGGACGGTGAGCGTAGTTGTACAGCGAGATGCGCTCGGGCTGCATGTCGAGGATGGCGTTCACCGTGCTGGAGAAGCGTGCGGTGTTCTGCCTGGGCAGGCCATAGATCAGGTCGATGTTGATCGAGCGGTACTGCAGGGTGCGGGCGGCGTCGACGATGGTCCGGGTCTGCTCCAGGGTCTGCAGGCGGTTGACGGCCCGCTGCACGTCCGGGTCCAGGGCCTGCACGCCGAGGCTGACCCGGTTGAAGCCCAGCTCGCGCAACAGGCCCATGGTCGACCAGTCCGCCTCGCGGGGGTCGATCTCGATGCTGTAGTCACCGGAGGAGTCGTCCTCCAGCAGATGAAAGTGCCCGCGCAGGGTCTTCATCAGCTGGCGTAGCTCGGTGTGGTTGAGGAAGGTGGGTGTGCCGCCGCCGATGTGCAGCTGCTCCACCTGCTGGTTCGCGCCGAGGTGGCAGCCAAGCAGCGCGATTTCCCGCTCCAGGTGCTTCAGATAGGGTTGCGAACAGCTGCGGTCCTTGGTGACCACCTTGGTGCGCGGGCAGTAGTAGCAGGCGTTGGCACAAAAGGGGATGTGCAGGTACAGCGAGAGCGGGCGGTTTTCCCGGCGGCTGGTGCGCAAGGCATGCAGCAGGTCGAACGAGCCAATGCCGGAATGAAACTGCGACGCCGTGGGGTACGACGGATAGCGCGGGCCAGCCTGGTCGTAGCGGCGAATCAGTTCGGGATCCCAGCGAATGGCGTCGAGCATCGGACGTCCCAGCGAGTTCTTGAGTGGCGCTGAGTCTAGGTGGGGGGGCAGGGGGGCTCTTTGATCTGTATCAAAGCCCCTGGGATTCAGGGGTGGCGGCCTGATCAGCGCCGTTGTGCCTGGCGCGACAGGTCCGCCGGCAGGCCAGCCAGCAGTTGCTAAGCTGGCCACATGATCCCGCGCGCCGATATCCGCTACGACGAAGACACCGCCTCGTTGCGACTGGGCGGTGCCTGGACGCTCGCGCACTATGCGCGGCTGCAGGCGGGACTGGCGCGCTGGAAGGAGGCTTCGACCCGCGCGCGCCAGGTCGACATGAGTGAACTGCAAGGGCTGGATACCGCCGGCGCCGCGCTGCTCGCCGAACTGTTCGGCGCTGATCGCCTGCTGGAGCTGGCGGACCGTGCGGAGGGCTTGTCCGAGGAGCGACGGGCGCTGTTACGCACCGTGGCCCGCGCCCTGCAGGGCGCGGCGCCTGGCGAAGTGCCGCCGAGGCGCTCGACGCTGCTGGAGCTGCTCGAGCAGATAGGCCGGGCGGTGGAAGCGCTGTGGCGGCATGCGGTCGGCCTGCTCGGCTTCATCGGCCTGGTGCTGACCACCATGGCCAGCGTGCTGTTGCGGCCGCGCCGCTGGCGCATGACATCGCTGGTCGCGCACCTGGAACAGTCCGGCCTGGATGCGGTGCCCATCGTCGCCCTTCTGACCTTCATGGTTGGAGCCGTGGTCGCCTTCCTGGGCGCCACCGTGCTGGCCGACTTCGGTGCCACCCAGTACACCGTCGACCTGGTGGCCTATTCCTTTCTGCGCGAATTCGGCGTGCTGCTGACCGCCATCCTGCTGGCCGGGCGCACAGCCAGTGCGTTCACCGCGCAGATCGGCTCCATGAAGGCCAACGAGGAGCTGGACGCCATCCGCACACTCGGGCTGGACCCGCTGGAATTGCTGGTGTTGCCCCGGGTGTTCGCCCTGCTGATCGCGCTGCCGTTACTGACCTTCATCGCCATGCTCAGCGGCATGCTGGGTGGCGCCGTCGTGTGCATGCTGTCGCTGGACATCCCGCCCAGCCTGTACCTGAGCATCATCCAGAACGGTGTAGACGTGCGGCATTTCCTGGTGGGTATGGCCAAGGCGCCGATCTTCGCCTTCCTCATCGCGGTGATCGGCTGCCTGGAGGGCTTCCGGGTGAGCGGCAGCGCCCAGTCGGTGGGCGAACACACCACCTCCAGCGTGGTGCAGTCGATCTTCATGGTCATCCTGGTGGATGCCCTGGCGGCGCTGTTTCTCATGGAGATGGGCTGGTGATGCGGGCTACGGTTATCGAGGTGCGCGGCTTGGTCAACCGCTTCGGCAGCCAGACGGTGCACGAGGACCTGGATCTGGACCTGTACCGTGGCGAGGTGCTGGGTGTGGTAGGCGGTTCGGGAACCGGCAAGTCGGTGTTGCTACGCAGCATCGTCGGCTTGCGCCGGCCCAATGCCGGCGACATCCGCGTACTGGGCGAACAGCTGGAACGGCAATCGCCGGAGGCGCGTTCCCGCCTGGAGCGGCGCCTGGGCGTGCTGTACCAGCGCGGCGCGCTGTTCACCTCGCTGACGGTGCTGGAAAACACCGCCCTGCCGTTGATCGAGCACAGCGGGCTGAAGCGTCCCGAGGCGGAGCGCCTGGCGCGGCTCAAGCTGACTCTGGCCGGGCTGCCGCTGAACGCCGCGGACAAGTATCCGGCCGAACTCTCCGGCGGCATGGTCAAGCGCGCCGCGCTGGCCCGGGCACTGGCCCTGGACCCGGAGATCCTTTTTCTGGACGAGCCCACTGCGGGTCTCGATCCGGTGGGCGCGGCCGCCTTCGATACGCTGATCGCCACGCTGCGCGATGCGCTGGGGCTGAGTGTGTTCCTGGTCACCCACGATCTGGACACGCTGTATGCGATCTGCGACCGGGTGGCCGTGCTGGCCAATCGCAAGGTGTTGGTGGCGGATCGCCTGGACGTTGTGGCCGCCACCGACGACCCCTGGATCCAGGATTACTTTCACGGGCCGCGCGGGCGCGCGGCCGCTCAGGCCGCCCGGCAGGCGGCAGGGAGTCGCTGATGGAAACCCGAGCGCATCATGTCCTGATCGGTCTGTTCACCGTCCTGCTGGTGATCGGCGGCCTGCTGTTCGCACTTTGGCTGGCCAAGAGCCAGTCGGATCGCTCGTTCGGCGAGTATGAGGTGGTGTTCGAGGAGACCGTGACCGGGCTGTCCAAGGGCAGCGCTGTGGAATACAACGGCATCCGCATTGGCGATGTGGTGGCTCTGTGGCTCGACCCGGATGACCCGCGCAAGGTGCGGGCGCGCATTCGCGTGGCGGCCGGCTCGCCGATCAAGCAGGACACCCGCGCGCGCCTGTCGATTACCGGCGTCACCGGCACGGCGATCATCCAGCTGCTGGGCGGCACGCCCGAAAGCCCGCCGTTGCGCACTCGCCCCGACCAGCCGGCGGTTATCGTCGCCGACCCCTCGCCGATCGCTAAGCTGATGTCCGGCGGCGAGGATCTGATCACCAGCATCACCCGGCTGCTGGACCAGGCCAACCGGATGTTCTCCGAGGCCAACATCACCCGCTTCGGCCAGATCGTCGTCAACATCGAGCAGGCGACCGGCAACCTGGCCGGCCAGAGCGGGGGACTCGACCAGGCCATGACCCGCCTGAATGCCTCGTTGAACCACGCGAGCGGGGTGCTGCGCAGTCTCGACGGCCTGCTCGACCAGGAAGGCCGGCAGATTCTGCGCCAGGCCCTCGCGACCATGAACTCCCTGCAGCGCAGCAGCCGCGAGGTGGAAACTCTGCTGGTCGACAACCGCGATTCGCTGGAAAGCGGCATGCAGGGGCTGGCTGGACTCGGGCCCATGCTGCAGGACCTGGGCGAATCGCTGGATTCGCTGCGTACCTTCAGCCGCCGGCTGGAGCAGAACCCCGCCGGTTACCTGCTGCAACGCGACACCCTGGAGGAATTTCGCCCATGAAGATGCTCCTGCCCGTGTTCTTCGGCCTGCTGGCCAGCTGCTCCATCCTCCCCGAAAGCGAGGAGCTGCGGGTCTACCAGTTGCCGCACCTGACCCACACGGACGTCCCGGTCCCCGCGGCGCCCCTGAAGGACACGCTGCGCGTCAGCCGGCCACAGGCCTCGCCCCTGATCGACGGCACGCGCATCCTGGTTGCACCCGAACCGGAGCGGCTCAGTGCCTACCCAGGGGTGCGCTGGAGCAATCATGCGCCGATTCTGCTGCGTGACCGGTTGATGGAGCAGCTGCGCGCCAGCGAGGCGTTTGATGCGGTGGTGAGTGACCAGATGAGGGCGCTGGCGGGGTTCGAGCTGGCGGGCGAGCTGCAGGCATTCCAGATCGAATACCGCCAAGACCAGCCAGTGGCTGTGGTGCGCATGCAGGCGACGCTGCTGGGAGGCGGCAAGCGCCTGGTGCTGGCAAGCCAGAAGTTCCAGGGCGAAGTGGCGGCGGATGGCCGCTCCGTCGAGGCAGCGGTGGCGGCGCTGGGCCGGGCCAGCGATGAACTGGCTCGCCAGGTGACCGCCTGGGTTATTGCGAGGTTGCGCACATCCTGAGAGGCCTCGGCGCCTCGCCTGGAGTACAGGCCGAACGGCGCCGGGGCTCCATGGTCTACCAGGGGTTCCCGCCCTCAAGGAGTCAGCGAACATGATCGCCCAACGGTTCATGCGTCATCTGGCCGCCGTCCTGGCGGCCTTCCATCTGCTGGTGGTGGTTCAGATGCCGGCCGCCCAGGCCATGGTTGGCACCTCGGAAGTCATCGCCGAACAGCAGCTGCAGGTCGACCGCCAGCAACTGCTGGACATGCTCGAAGATCAGGGCGTGAAGGAGAAGCTGGCCGCGCTGGGTGTGGCGCCCGATCAGGTGGAGCAGCGCATCAACAGCCTGACGGCCGCCGAGCTGGCGCAGTTCAACCAGCAACTGGAACAGGCGCCCGCCGGCGGTAGTGTGGTCGGCATCATCGTGCTGTTCCTGGTGATCTTCATCATCACCGACATGCTCTGTGCCACCGACATCTTCAGCTTCATCCGGTGCATACGCTGATCCGTCTCGGCCTCGTACTGGTGCTGGCGACGCTAGGCGCCTGCGCGCGCTCCCCGGTGTTGCAGCCGCAAACCGCGCAGCTCCCGGCACGCGTAGAGCTGACCCAGGTTCCGTTCTTTGCGCAGGACGCATACCAGTGCGGCCCGGCCGCACTGGCCACGGTGCTGGTGCATGGCGGTGTCCAGAGCAGCCCGGACGCGCTCAGGGACCGGGTGTTTCTGCCCGGGCGGCAGGGCAGCCTGCAGGTGGAGCTGGTGGCCGCCGCACGCCAGGCCGGGCAACTGGTCTACCCGCTGGATGCCCGCCTGGACAGCATCCTGGCCGAGGTGGCGGCTGGCAATCCCGTGCTGGTGCTGCAGAATCTGGCATTCAACTGGCGGCCGACCTGGCATTTCGCCGTGGTGGTCGGCTACGACCGCACGCGGGAGATGCTGGTGCTGCGCTCGGGGGTGACCCACCGGCTGGAAGTCGATTTCGCCACCTTCATGCGCACCTGGCAGCGCGGTGAGCGCTGGGCGGTGGTGGTGACGGACCCTGGCCAGTTGCCGGCCACGGCAACACCCCTGACCTGGCTGCGGGCCGCCAGCGACCTGGAGGAGACCGGCCAGCCGGCTGCCAGTGAACGCGCCTATCAGGCGGCGACGCAGCGCTGGCCGGCGGAAGCGCTGCCCTGGTTCGCGCTGGGCAATCGCCTCCACGCCCGCGGGGATCAACCGGGGGCGGCCGATGCCCTGCGGCGCAGTGTGCAGCGCTCACCGGGATTTGCTGCCGGCTGGTTCAACCTCTCGGAAGTGCTGGCTGCCCAGGGCTGTAACGACCAGGCCCGTCTGGCGCGGCAGTGCGCTGCGGCATTGGCGCCCGAGGATCGGCGGTTTCGCGCGCCACTGGCGGTGGCGGCACAAGCGGGCCGCTGCGTGGCATTGCCGGCATCGTGCGGGTCCGCTGCTCCGTAGGCCCGGACTGGCCCTGCCGTGAATCCCGCCCCCGATGGCTGTGTGCCCATCGAAGACCGGCTCTGCGCCGGTCTTCACACCCCCAAACGATCCCGCAAGCTGTAGTACCAGGCGCCCAATGCGCTGAACTGCGCCTGGAACAGACGCCCACCCGGGAACGGGTAATGGGGGAGGCTGGCGAAGGCGTCGAAGCGCTCGGCCTGCCCGCGCAGCGCCTCCGCCAGGACCTTGCCGGCCACATGGGTGTAGGTGACGCCGTGGCCGCTGCAGCCCTGGGAGTAGTAGATGTTGTCGCCGATCCGGCCGACCTGCGGCAGGCGAGACAGGGTCAGCAGGAAGTTGCCGGTCCAGGCGTATTCGATTTTCACCTTCGCCAGTTGCGGGAAGGTCTTGAGCATCTTGGGCCGGATGATCGCTTCGATGTTCGCCGGGTCCCGGGCGCCGTAGACCACGCCACCGCCATAGATCAGGCGTCGGTCGGCGGAGAGGCGGTAATAATCCAGCAGGTAGTTGCAGTCCTCGACGCAGTAGTCCTGCGGCAGCAGGCTGCATGCGAGCTCCTCCGGCAGGGGTTCGGTGGCGATCACCTGGGTGCCGCAGGGCATCGACTTGGCCGCCAGTTCCGGGAGCAGCCCGCCCAGATAGGCGTTGCCGGCCACGACCAGGAAGTTCGCCCGGACCTGGCCCTGGGGGGTGTGCACCACCGGCCGGGCGCCTCGTTCGATCCGCACCGCCGGGCTGTGCTCATGGATGACACCGCCCAGGGACTCGAAGGCCGCCGCTTCGCCCAGCGCCAGGTTCAGCGGGTGCAGGTGACCGCCCTGGCGATCCAGCATGCCGCCGATGTAGCGGGTGCTGGCCACCACCTCGCGGATGCCGCGATTGTCCAGCATCTCCAGGTGGTGGTAGCCGAAGCGTTCCCACAAGCGCTTCTGTTCTTCCAGATTGCGCAACTGCCGGGGAGTGAAGGCGGCGAATACGCCACCCGACTTCAGGTCGCAGGCGATGCCGTAGCGCTCGACCCGCTCGCGAATGATGCGTCCGCCCTCGAAGGCCATCTCGCCGATCAGGCGAGCCTGGTCTGCAGCGACATGCTGCTCCACCACATCGATGTCACGGCTGTAACTGTTGACGATCTGGCCCCCGTTGCGACCCGAGGCGCCGAACCCGACCTGCACGGCCTCCAGCACCACGACCCGGAAACCCTGCTCGGCGAGGAACAGCGCCGTGGACAGCCCGGTATAGCCAGCGCCGATCACGCAAACGTCGGTGTCGATGCATTCCACTAGCGGCGGACGCAGCGGGGCCGGGTTGGCCGACGCTGCATAGTACGACTCGGGGTGACTGTTCATCATTCTGGTCGGCCTTGTATCAAATATTTGACGACGAGCCGATCCTATCCCAGGCGCCCGCGGCCGCCAATCCCGGCTCGCGGGAGAAAGCGCGGCGAAATGGTGTATCGTGCGCCGCTGGGCAGTCATGCCCCAAAATGGGTCATTTTTCAGCAAGGTATTTATGGGCAAGCAGATTCGCATCGGCATCGCCGGCTACGGCAACCTGGGACGCGGCGTGGAAGCCGCCATCGCGAAGAATCCGGACATGACGCTGGTGGGTATTTTCACCCGGCGCGCACCCGAGTCGCTGACGCCGCTGTTCGCGAACACGCCAGTGCATCCCATCGCCGCACTGCCGGACTTCAAGGACGCCATCGACGTGCTGATCCTCTGCGGCGGCTCCAAGGACGACCTGCCGCAGCAGGGTCCGGAGATGGCGGCCCTGTTCAATATCGTCGACAGTTTCGACACCCACGCGCGGATTCCCGAGTATTTCGAGTCGGTGGACGCCCCGGCGCGGGCCGCCGGCAAGACCGCGCTGATCTCCATCGGCTGGGACCCGGGCCTGTTCTCCATCAACCGCCTGTACGGCGAAGCCCTGCTGCCCGACGGCGCCACCTACACCTTCTGGGGCAAGGGGCTGAGCCAGGGGCATTCGGACGCCATTCGCCGCGTGCCCGGCGTCAAGGCCGGCGTGCAGTACACGATTCCCTCGCCCGAGGCGATCGAACAGGTGCGCAGCGGTGCGCGCCCCGAGCTGAGCACCCGCCAGAAGCACACCCGCGAATGCCATGTGGTGCTGGCCGAGGGCGCCGATGCCGTGGCGGTGGAGCAGGCCATCGTCAGCATGCCCAACTACTTCGCCGACTATGACACCCGCGTGCATTTCATCAGCGAGGAGACCTTGCGCCGCGAGCATGACCGCATGCCCCATGGCGGTTTCGTGATCCGCAGCGGCAGTACCAGCGAGACGCACAACCAGGTGATCGAGTATTCCCTGCAACTGGACAGCAACCCCGAATTCACCGCCAGCGTGCTGGTGGCCTATGCCCGCGCCGGATATCGCCTGAACCAGCAGGGCCAGATCGGCGCCAAGACGGCCTTCGATGTGGCGCCCGGCCTGCTGTCCATCAAGACCCCCGAGCAGCTGCGCGCGGAACTGCTGTAACGATGTGGGTTTCCCCCTGCGGATGGCGGGGGGAAACCTGTCAGCTGCGGTGGATCAAGGCTTCCGGCTCGACGGCCACTGCCGTGTCGCCTTCCACCTTCCAGCCACCAAAGGCGTGCCAGTCGTCGCCCCACACTTCGCTGGGGTGCTGGGTGCGGTCGGCGCCATTGCCGCAGGCCAGGGATTCGGCCGGGCAGTAGCGGTCGCATCCCCAGCAGATGCGCTCGGGATGGGCGGGCTGTAGCGGAAATTTCTTGGCCATGGTCAACACCTCGCTGCGCCGGCTCATCCTCCGTCGCACGGCGCCGGTCAGCCTTGACCGGAATCAAGTCCCG
Source organism: Pseudomonas sp. RL (assembly GCF_000647775.1). Taxonomy (NCBI): domain Bacteria; kingdom Pseudomonadati; phylum Pseudomonadota; class Gammaproteobacteria; order Pseudomonadales; family Pseudomonadaceae; genus Pseudomonas; species Pseudomonas sp. RL. The sequence goes on from NZ_JBOY01000037.1 coordinate 23,131, forward strand.
GGGCGGAGCGGTCGCAGTGTTCGGCGATCAGCGTCAGCATGCGCCGCACGCTGTCTTCCAGCGGGCCGGAATTGTCGAGGATGCGCAGGCCGGACTCGCCGGCGAGTTCCTGGCTCATCTGTCGACTGCGCTGCAGACGCGCCTCGATCTGCTGCGGGGTTTCCCGGCCGCGGTTGTGCAGCCGCTGGCGCAGGATCGTCTCTTCCACGTGCAGCAGGATCGGCAGCAAGGTGGGATAGGCGCGTCGCGCCACGTCGAGATGCCCGCGTGAACCATTGACCACCACGGTACGCCCGGCGTCCAGCCAGGCATCGATCTCGCGAGAAATCGCGTACTCCAGCTGATTGGCCTGCCAGTGCAGGGCGAACTCGCCCCGCTCACGGCGTGCGCGGAATTCCTGTGGGTCCAGGCCGATGGCCTGCTCCTCGCCGATGCTGCCGCTGGGCCGGGTGATCAGGCGGGTGGCGATGCACGCACCCATGGCCGCCAGCGGCTCGGCGGCAGCACGCAGCAGGCTGTCCTTGCCGGAGCCGGAGGGACCGATCAGGTAGACCAGGCAACCGGCCATCGTCAGGCCTGCCTGGCGCCGCTGGGCGCAGTTGGCAAGGATTCCCGGAGAGGGCGGGCGGGGGCATTGGCGGCGCTGAACAAGCACATGATGAACAGCCAGGTCGGGTTGCGGCAGGGCGCCTATGATCTCTCAGCGGCTGGCCGGGCACCAGCGGCCCGGCGGCCCTTCGTCACAACGGGCCTGCCTGTGGCACCTTGAGTCGCATCCCCTGCACGTCCCACCAGACCGGCAACAGGCGGCGCACCTCGGGCAGGGCGAAACGATCATCCAGCAGATGGAGCGTGCCGCTGTCCTCCGGAGTGCGGATCACCCGGCCCGCCGCCTGCACCACTTTCTGCAGACCCGGATACAGGTAGGTGTAGTCGTAGCCGCGGCCGAACATCGCCTGCATGCGCTGCTTCATCTGCTCGTTGACCGGATTGATCTGCGGCAGGCCGAGGGTGGCGATGAAGGCGCCGATCAGCCGGTCACCGGGCAGGTCGATGCCTTCGCCGAACACGCCGCCCAGCACCGCGAAACCGATGCCGCGTCCGCCGAGGCGGAACTGCTCGAGAAAGCGTTGCCGCTCGGCTTCGTCCATCTGCCGCGACTGCACCCACACCGGCACGTCGGGATGCCCAGCCTGGAACTGATCGAGCACCTGCTGCAGATAGGCGTAGCTGCTGAAGAACGCCAGGTAGTTGCCGGGCCGCTCGGCAAATTGGCGGGCCAGCAAATCGCTGATCGGCTGCAGCGATTCGGCGCGGTGTTGGTAGCGGGTGGACAGATCGCGGGTGACCCGCACCTGCAACTGCTCGGCGCGAAATGGCGAGGCCACGTTCAGCCAGGGCGTCTCCTCGGGCAGGCCCAGCAGGTCGGCGTAGAAGCTGGCCGGGCCGAGGGTGGCCGAAAACAGTGTGCAGCTGTGGGCGGCGCGAAAGCGTTCGGCCAGGAAATACGCCGGCACCACATTGCGCAGGCACAGTACCGAGGTGGACTGACGCGCGCTGTCTTCCTCGCGGGTGATGTCGAACAGCGAATGCTCGCCGAAGGCCTCGCCCAGTTGGCAGAACACCAGGGCATCCAGGTAGAAGCGCAGCAGCTCGGCGTCGTTGCCGGTGGGCTGGTCGGTCAGGTGATCGGTGATGGCGCTGACCGCCTTCTGCAGGGCGAGCAGAAACAGGTCCGGCGCGGCGGGATACACCTGATAGGGCACTTCCTGGTCGCGGTGCAGCTGGTTCCAGTGGCGGTTGACGCGCTCCAGTGCCGATTTCAGACCCGCCGGGGCGCTGCGCCGAAGGGCGCGGAAGGCGCGCTGGTCCAGCTCGGCGCTGTACATGGCACGCCCGCGCTCGATCAGGTTGTGGGCCTCGTCCACCAGCAGCGTCACGCGCCAGTCGTTGAGCACCGTCAGGCTGTAGAGCAGTGCGCTGAGATCGAAGAAGTAGTTGTAGTCGCCGACCACCACGTCGGCCCAGCGGGCCATTTCCTGGGCGAGGTAGTAGGGACAGATCTGGTGGTCCAGGGCGATCTCGCGCAGGCTGTCCTGATCAAGCCAGCCGCGCTCGGCGGCCGCCTGGCGTGCGGTCGGCAGCCGATCGTAGAACCCCCTGGCCAGGGGGCAGGACTCCCCGTGGCAGGCCTTGTCGCGATGTTCGCAGGCCTTGTCGCGGGCGGTCAGTTCCAGCACACGCAACGGCTGGGCAGCCGGCTGTTCGCGCAACGTGGTCAGGGCTTCCAGCGCCAGGTGCCGGCCGGTGGTCTTGGCGGTGAGGAAGAACAGCCGGTCCAGCTGCTGCCCGGGAAAGGCCTTCAGTTGCGGGAAGATCGTGCCCAGGGTCTTGCCGATGCCGGTGGTGGCCTGCGCCATCAGGCAGCGACCGTCACGGGCGGCGCGATACGCCGCCTCGGCCAGTTCGCGCTGCCCAGTGCGAAAGGCTGGATGGGGGAAACGCAGCTGCTCCAGCCCGCTGTCGCGGGCGCGGCGGTGCGCGACCTCCTGCTCGGCCCAGGTGATGAAACGCTCGCACAGGGTTTCGAAGAAGCTGCGTAGTGCGTCGGCCGGGAAGGTCTCCCGGAACACCGTCTCCTTCTTGCTCAGCACGTTGTAATACACCACCGCCAGCTCGATGGTTTCCAGTTCGCGCTCCCGGCACAGCAGCCAGCCGTAGACTCTCGCCTGCGCCCAATGCAGCTGGCGATGGTTGTCGGGGATGCGCTCCACCGCGCCGCGATGGGTCTTGATCTCCTCCAGCAGGTTCTGCGCCGGGTCGTAGCCGTCAGCGCGGCCGCTCACGGTCAGCATGCGGTACTCGCCGCTCAGGCGGTACTCGGCCAGGTACTCGGCGCCGCGCCGCGCCACCACCGCCTGGTGTCCGGCGATGCCTTCCTGGGCGGTAGGCGAGGGGGTGAAACGCAGGTCCAGGTCGCCAACCTTGGCGGCGAACTCGCACAGCGCGCGCACCGCGACCCGGTAGCTCACGCGGTTGCCCATTGCACGTAGCAGACTTCCACCGGCATGCCGTGCTCGGCGCAGAAGGCCAGCCAGCGGCGCTGGTTGTCCTGCAGACGATCGCCCGGGCCTTTCACCTCGATCATTCGGTAGCGACCCTCGGCCGGCCAGAACTGGATCAGGTCCGGCATGCCGGCGCGGTTGGCGCGCAGGTCGTCAAGCAGGCGCAGGCACCAGGCCTTGATGTGCGCGGCAGGAATACAGCGCAGCGCCAGGTCCAGCAGGGTTTCGTCCAGCGCGCCCCAGTGCACGAATGGCGACTGGATACCCTGCTTGGCGGCGTACACCTGGCGCAGATGCGACCGGTACGCGCCGTCGTCCAGACGCTGCAGGCAGCGCGCGAACACCTCGGTGCGCCGGCTGCGGAAGTCCGCGCTGTACAGATCGGTTGGTCCGCTGTGGAAGGGGTGGAAGAACGCGCCCGGCACGGGCGCGAAGATCGCCTCCCAGCACAGCAGGCCGAACAGGCTGCAGACCAGGCTGTTCTCCACGTAATGCACCGGCGCATCCGCCGTTGAGAGGTGCCGGGCCACGGCCAGCTCGACGCACTCCCCGCGGGCGGGCAGGGTCAGATCCAGGCGGGCGACCGGTGTTTCGACGGGGCGCACCCGCTTGCCCAGACCGAGCTGGCGGTCCAGGCGCGCCAGGGCGCGTTCGATCAGTTGCAGCTCGGCCTGGTTCTCCGGATCGCGCTGCGCTTCCAGCGCCAGGGCATGCGCCTCCGTCGGGCGGTTCAGGCGTTCCAGTACGCGCACGCGGCGCTGACGGGCGTCGGGATAGCGGCATTCGCCATACAGCTCGAGGGCGTGCTCCAGCTCGGCGTCGCGTTCCAGCTGCTGGGCGATCCGGAACAACACCTTGTCGCGCCGGCGTGCCAGGTAGGGGTTCTGGCAGTCCAGGCCGCGCAGGGCCGCCAGCACCTCCTGGAGTGGCTGGCCGGCTTCCCAATCGTCCCGGCAGCACTGGATGGCCAGGTAGGTGTCCAGGTCCTCGCGATGGCGGAATCCGCGCGATTCGGGACCGATCTCCACGCATTCGTAGCGAAAGATGCCCAGATCCGCAAGCACGAACTCGGACCAGTCCTGGCGCAGGTTGCCGAAGAACATCAGGCGCAGCCGTTCGCACAGCGCACCGACGGTCAGGCTGTAGAGCGGGTCGTCCAGCGCCGGGCACCACTCGGTGAAGGGGCGGGGCGCGGGATGCTGCGCGGCCAGCAGATCGAGCAGTTCGTTCTTCTTCATGCGCCCATGGGCGCGCGCGGCGGGCAGGTGACGAGCCAGTTCGTCCTTGCGCAACTGCTCGAACAGCTCGGCCAGGCTCAGCCCGGCGCGGGTGTCCAGCCAGCCGCTGTCCAGCAACGGTGCGGCGGCCTCCCGGGGGCAGCCGATTTCCGGGTAGGTGAGCTTGCTGGCGCGAAAATGCGGCCCCTTGCGCATGATCATGCGCACCAGCAGAGCCTGCGAGGCTTGGGCAAGGCCGCTGAAGCGCTCGATGAAGGCGCGCTCGGCGTCGTCCAGCAGGTCGGCAGAGCGCTCGACCAGCCAGTCCAGGCCCTTGTGGAAGTTGCTCAGGTAATACAGCTCGGGAGGCATGGTGTGCGGGGAGACTGTTTTTTTATACAGTACGCGAGCCGCCATCCGTGCGGCAAGGTGCGCCGGACGGGAAGCACGGGCCTTTGCGGCATGATCGATGTCAATGGAACGGCGGATAGGCGCTTGGTCGCCTATCCGGCACCGGGTTTTCGCCCGTAGGATTTTTTGCGAAGGCCCACAACACGAGCCCACAAGGAGCGTACCGATGTTTCCCGAATACCGTGACCTGATCAGCCGCCTGAAGAATGACGATGCGCACTTCTCCCGGCTCTTCGACGAGCACAACGAACTGGACCAGCGCATCAAGAACATGGAAGCGCACATCGAACCGGGCACCCCGGCCGAGATCGAGAACCTCAAGAAGGAGAAGCTGCGCCTGAAGGACCAGATGCATGTGGTGCTGAAGAAGGCTGCAACGGCCTGAGCGTACCTGCCGCCTTGCGGATGACCGCAGGGCGGCTCGGGGAATCGAATGTCGCACCGCGTCCTCGAACCTTGCACAGGTCCTTTGAGGGGAGGTGCACGATGAGACGATCCGGAGTTCTGGCCCAGCGCGATCCCGGCGACAATCAGATCGACTTTCCCGGCACGCCCGAACAGCAAGTGCCGCGCCGCGAGCCCGGCATCGAGCAGGTGCCGGACAACGAACGTGAAGAGGACGATGTCGGCGTCGATCCCGACCTGGGCGATCTCGACAACGGCCAGGCACCGGCGCGTGAAGAGCGCTGAACGGTGTCCTGCCGGCCGATATGACGATAGGCTCTGATCCCCATCTACCGGAGGAGACTCGGATGCACTACCGTCCACTCGGCAAGACGTCGCTGCAGGTCAGCAGCCTGGCACTGGGCACCATGACCTGGGGCGAGCAGAACAGCGAAGCCGAGGCATTCGAACAGATCCGCCGCGCCCAGGCGGCGGGCATCAATCTCATCGACACCGCCGAGATGTACCCGGTGCCGCCCAGTGCCGCGACCTATGGCGCCACCGAGACCATCATTGGCCATTACCTGCGCCGGCACGGCGGGCGGGGCGACTGGATCATCGCCAGCAAGGCCGCCGCGCCCGGCAATGGCATGGCCCACATCCGCGGCGGCACCAACCACTTCGATCGCGCCAACCTGACCCGTGCCGTCGAGGAGAGCCTGCGGCGCCTGCAGACCGATTACATCGATCTCTACCAGTTGCACTGGCCGGATCGGCAGACCAACTTCTTCGGCCAGCTGGGCTACCGGCACGATCCGGATGCGCACATCACGCCCATCGAGGACAGCCTCGAAGTGCTCGATGAACTGGCGAGAAGCGGCAAGATTCGCCATATCGGCCTGTCCAACGAGACGCCATGGGGGGTGCACCGGTTTCTGCACCTGGCCGAAACCCGCGGCTGGCCGCGTATCGTGTCGATCCAGAACCCGTACAACCTGCTCAACCGCAGCTTCGAGATCGGCCTGGCGGAAATGGCCATCCGCGAACAGGTCGGCCTGTTGGCCTATTCGCCGCTGGCGTTCGGACTGCTGTCGGGCAAGTACGAGAACGGCGCGCAGCCGCCGAAGGCGCGGTTGACGCTCTACGCGCGCTTCCAGCGCTACAACAATCCGCAGGCGCGGCGGGCCGCCAGCGCCTATGTCGCCCTGGCGCGCGAACACGGCCTCGATCCGGCGCAGATGGCACTGGCCTACGTGAGCAGCCGCCCGTTCCTGACCAGCAACATCATCGGCGCTACCACCCTGGAGCAGCTGGACAGCAACCTGGCCAGCCTGGAACTCACCCTGAGCGATACCGTGCTGCAGGCCATCGAACAGATGCATGCCGAGCAGCCCAACCCGGCGCCCTGAAGCGATCGGGCGCAGCTGGCCCGCGGCTGCGCTCCGGTTCCCTCCGCACTGCCGTCCGGGTGCGTCATCCGGTCCCAGGACTAAATCCACACAGGGACAAGGGCTTTAATCTCGCCTTAATCCCCCTGCCACAGACTCGTGGCCAGGGACAGGATGCCCGCTGATCCGAATTCGCGAGAGTGAACCGATGTTGAGTGTGAATGCGGGCCCTCTGGCCCTGGGCATGTCTCAGTTCCTGCTGATCGTCAGCTTCATCCTGGCCCTGCTGGTGGGCTGGTGGAGCGGCCGGCGATCCGCCTGCAACCCCGAACCGCAATTGTTTCGCCTGCTGCTGGTCGGCCTGCTGGTCGCTCGGGTGTCCTTCGTCGTCCGGTATTTCGACCTGTATCGCGAGTCCCCCTGGAGCATGCTGGACCTGCGCGACGGCGGCTTCCTGGCCGTTCCCGGTCTGCTGGCCGGCCTGGCCCTGGGTCTTTGGCAGACCTGGCGGGATGCCCGGCTGCGCCGGCCGCTGGGCCTGGGCCTGCTGGCGGGCGTGCTGTTCTGGAGCAGCGGCCACCTGATTCTCCAGGCCCTGGAGCGTTCCAGCCGCTTGCCGGTTCAGGCGCTGGTCGACCTGAACGGACGTCCGGTTCAGCTTGCCGACTACCACGGCCGGCCAATGGTCATCAACCTGTGGGCGACCTGGTGTCCACCCTGCCGGCGCGAGATGCCGGTGCTTGCCGAGGCCCAGCAGCGAGAGCCCGGCGTGACCTTTCTGTTCGTCAACCAGGGCGAGGGCGCGCGCACGGTGCGCGACTACCTGACCAGCCAGGGCCTGTGGCTGGACAACGTGCTGCTGGACAGCGGCAGTCGACTGGGCGCCCAGGTCGGCTCGGGGATGCTGCCCACCACCCTGTTCTACGACGCTGAGGGGCAGCAGCGGGGCAGTCACTTGGGTGAGCTGTCACGCGCCAGTCTCGCGCACGCGCTGCAACGGATCGCCCCGGATCAGTCGACTGTGCCCAAACGCCCATGAACACGCGGGACCACGCCTGGCGTGGCCCGGAATGCTTTGAGTAGTGCCTGCGAGGAAACGCCATGAGCAAATCTGATGAAACGCCTTCGACCGGCCGGCGCGGCCTGCTCAAGGACCTGCTGGGCCTGAGTGCCGCCGCCACGCTGCTGCCCCTGGCCGGCGCCGCCCAGGCCGGGATCGGC